>SLPW01000577.1 GCA_007131755.1 Myxococcales bacterium
CTTCACCAACTACCCGCTCTTGACCCACCACCCGCCCTTCACCCTTTGACATTCCCTGTCCCGCACCTACAACTTTTCAACGATCCGAATTCGAGTCACCTCAGGGGAGTCCTCAACGCAGCGCGGTTTCCTGCGTCGTGGCGAAAGCAAGGTCTGTATCAACGCAAAGTCACCTCCCCGTGCAGTCGAATATTTGCATGGAGACCTCATGAACCGCACCGCTCGCCATCTGTCGATCGCCCTCCTCACCCCGACCTTTCTCATCCTCACCGCCGCTCAGGTGCAGGCCCAAGCTCAGCCCGAACCCCGGGGCATCTATACCGACAGCGCCGTCTACGAGCCGGGCGACACCATCGGCGTCCACGCCTCACTGCCCGATCCGCTGACCGTCTCCTTCCAACTCGTGCGTCATGGAGAATCCGACCAGGTCGTCGCCGAAACCGAGCCCGTCGCCGTGGAGTCCCAACAGACCCGAATCGGCTCCTTTATCGAAGTGGGCGGCCTCGATCTGAGCGGACGCGACGAATTTACCATCGAGGGATGGTGGTATCCCAAGGTCGTCGGCGGCGACGTAGTGATGGTGGCAGGCCAGGGCGATTTTGGGGAGGGAGCAGGCATCTTCGTCACCGACGACGGCCACCTCGCGGGCTATGTCGGCGTCGAGGGCAGCCCATCTGCCGTGGAGGTCGTCCACGACGAGCTCCTGCTCATCGACGAGTGGCACCACATCGCCCTTCGCTACGACGATCCCGAACTGGCCCTTTATCTCGATGGGGAGCGCGTGGGCACGGCCAGCGCCGGCGACGCCGTCGCACCGACGGACCATCCCTTTCGCATCGGCGCCGGCCCCGACGCTCCCGGGGCGATGACGGGAATTGTCGACGGTCGTGTCGACGCCTGGACTGTGTGGCCTACCGCGCTGAGCGGCTCTCAGATCCAGGAACGCCGCCAGCAGGCGCTGAGTGAACCCAATCCAACCCCGCCGCCAAACGCCGTGGACTTCCACCTCGGCTTTCATTCCTCCACAGGAAAACCCGTCGACCGCGCCCTGTCTCGAAATCCCATCAAGGTCTTCAATTACGGAAATCCCCATATGGTGGGCGTCCACGAAGAGGGGCTTTCCATGCGCCTGAACCACGACCAGATCGTCGACACCGGCTGGGACCAGACCGTGGAAATCCCGATCCCCGACGACGCCAAATCCGGCCTATACTCCGTTGTCGTCGAAGACCACAGCTTTCCGGAGCGCCAATTTCCCCAGATCATCGTCCGCCCCTCCCGTGCCACACCGGGCACGGAAGTGGCCGTGGTGGCCCCCGTCAACACCTGGGTGGCCTATAATCCCTGGCCGGGTCATCACTTCGAGATTCCTCCCGAACACCAACAGCACTTTCCCCAGCGCCAGCGCTCTCCCGACGACCCCGTCCTCCATGTCACTGGCAACAACTCCGCCTATCGCATGATGGGCGACGGCATCTCCCCGGCCTACTTCCAGGGCTGGCTTCGCCCCAATCCCCGCGCCAGCATCTACACCATCGGCGAACACGAATTCAACCTCGCCGCACGCCTGACCTTCGACACTGTGCGGTGGCTCGAAGAGGAGGGCATCCCCTACGATATGTACACCGACTGGGACGTCGACGACGGCTTCATCGATGCCCGCGACTACAACGTGATGTTCTTCCACGGACACTCCGAGTATTGGACCCGCTCGGCCATCGACAATATCCACCAATTTGCCGACCAGGGAGGAAGCTTTTTATTCATGTCCGCAAACGTGATGTACTGGCATGTGGCCCACTCCGACGACCACCTCGTCCAGGAAACCCGAAAGTGGCCGCGCTTCGTCCTCCCCACCTCTCACGGTCCCAACGACCGGGTCACCTCCATCGGAAACGAAGAAGCGGGGTTGTGGGAATATATCGGTGTCTGTGACGACTCTCTCGGAACGCCGACCATGCTTCACGGAGCGATCTTTCATCTCCTCGTCGGCGGCCACCCGAGCACCTTCGGGCGCTGGGAGGTGACGTTGGCCGACCACTGGTTGTGGCCCGACGACGTCTATTTGGGCGCCCATGTCGGAAAGAGTCGCTTCGAGGACACCTATACCGTCGGTCACGAGATGGACACCTTTGACCCTCAACGCCCACCGGCAGGGCTTGCTCCCGGCGCCGACGTCACCATCCTCGCCGAGGGCACCCACTTTCCGCGCCTGGACATCGCCGACCCGGCCCGCGATCTCTCCTTTCGGCCGGACTGCTCTTATATCGAACAGGTCGCCGAGGACCGCTGGGCTTATGAATCCGACCGCTACGAATTCGTCCCCGGTGACCTGCGCTCCGGATCGATCATGATGTACCCCCACGAGGGAGGAGGCCATGTCCTGACCATCGGATCCACCGCCGCTGCCTGGGCCCTGGGTCACGACCACGCCACATCCACCATGGCCGAGCGCTTCCTTCAATGCTTCGGCTACGGCCAGGGCTGCCACGACGACTCCTACGTCCCCAGCCCAAGCCCCGGCGGTGGCGGACAGGTAAGCGATCCCGAAGAGGGGGACTCTTCTCACGACAACGGGTGCACCACCGCTCCTATTGGCGGACTCTCCCTATTTTTCGCTCTCTTCATCGCCCTCGCTGCCCGGCGTAGGACGGACTGAATTCCCCGCCTTGCGAACAAGAAAATAGGCGCCGAAGCCCATATGGACTTCGGCGCCATATTTTATTCCGCGCCACCGTGAGGCAGCACCTTTATCGTTCGGAGACTATCAGAGTCCTTCTCCGGGCTGGGAAGACTCGTCACAGAAGAAGTCGTCCGAATCGTCGGACGTATCTTCGTAACACTCCTGCCCTTCCGAACAATCCTCGTCAACGTCGCAGTGACAATCGAAGAAACCTGGATTGCAGATGCCCGAGGGACAATCCGAATCCACCTCACAGAACCTGGTATCCGGATTCTCGACGCACTCGCCGACTTCACAGATCTCTCCGTCTACCGTGCAGTCGATATTCTCGAAGCACTCCGGCTGGCAGAGGCTGTCTTCACAGGTTTCGTTCTCTGCGCAGTCCTCTTGGTCTTCACAGTCGGCGAGGCAGAGATTCTCGAAGCACGTCTCTTCCTCGTCGCAATCTCCGTCAACCGCACATTCAACGCACATATCTTCTTCACATACGCCGTCACAATGCTCGTCGTCCGTACACTCCACACAATGCATGGTGTCTACGTTGCAATACGCGCCTTCGGCGCAGTCGTCATCGCTCTCGCAACCGGGAATACAGATTTCCCAAGAAACCAGACAGATCTCGTCTTCTGCTTCACAATCGTCGTCCGTTACGCACTCATCGGGAATGTCATAGCATTCTCCCTCTTCCTCGAAACAGAACTGGTCCTCCTCGCAATCGTCATCGGTGACACATCCCGTGCTCGCTTCCAATACGCACTCACCGTTGTCACAGAACTCGTCTTCTTCGCAGTCGTTGTCGTCCACGCATTCGGCTGGACCTTCGTCGACGCACTGACCTTCTTCACAGATCTCGCCTTCTTCGCAGTCTTCATTCGACTGACATTCGTCTTCACCTTCGTCGACGCACTGACCTTCTTCACAGATCTCGCCTTCTTCGCAGTCTTCATTCGACTGACATTCGTCTTCACCTTCGTCGACGCACTGTCCGTCGTCACAGATCTCGCCTTCGGCGCAATCTTCGTCGGCCGCGCATTCGGCTTCACCTTCGTCGACGCACTGACCGTCGTCACAGATCTCGCCATCGGCGCAATCTTCGTCAGAAGCGCAATCATCTTCGTCTTCGTCGTCGACACAGACACCTTCGTCTTCGTCGCAGACCTCGCCATCTCCACAGTCTTCGTCGCTTTCGCAGCTTTCGGGTGTCTGATTTTGATTATCGTCGGCATCGTCGTCATCGCCGCAGGCGGCGATGGCCAACAAGAATATCGCAAATATTGCTAACAACTTGGTTTTCATGGGGGTTCTCTCTCTCCGTGTAGCGTTTTGTTTCTGCGATGGGTCTTATCCCCAACGTCCTTCTCGTTGTTAGTGGACTATGAATCACATTTCAACCTTTTGCGTTTCATGATTGAAGTTCGTGAATTTCCGTACGTCATCTCCCCTACGTCGTCTCCTGGTGAGAATCGCGAGCACCACAACCTCCGAAACCCTTATCTTCGGGTCCGAAAACGGATCCATCTCGAGAGGAATGATCGGATGGGGCCGGAACTGCTTCCGACGGAAATCGATATCCTTTGCGAATCTCCGCACTTTGATAATATCCCCGCTTTCGGCTACTTTGGAACATAGCCGTTTTAATGGGAAAATTGGATAATGACGTCCACGCTCCGGAGTCACACGCTTATGATCGCTACCCTTCGGTATCTACGCCCCCTGTTTATCTTCGCCACCTTCTGCCTCGCCTTCTCTGCTTGTGACTGCAGTTCGGATACCGGTGGAGAACCCATCGACGAAGGCTGCGAGCATAGCGACGAATGTCCTGCCGGCGAGGAATGCGTAGACGGAGTCTGCGTCGATCTTGACGAACCAGTCGACACCGGGTCCGACGCCGATATGGACACCGATATCGACACCGCCCCCGATCCGGACACAGGACCGGACGCCGACACCGGACCCGACCCGGACTGTCCCGACCCCAACACCTGCGAGGACTACGGGGCCGACTGCGGTTGGATCCCCGACGGCTGCGGTGGCACCGTCAACTGCGGAGGATGCCCCGGCGGCTTTAGTTGCGGCGCAGGCGACGACCAGAACCAATGCGTCCCCGACGATTGTGTCTCCGACGTCACCTGTGAGAGCGCCAACGTCGACTGTGGACCCATCGCCGACGGCTGCGGGGATATGATCGATTGCGGTGGATGCCCCGAAGGCTACCTCTGCGGTGTCGGTGCCAATGCCGGCCAGTGCGTCTCCAGCGACTGCCAGCCCCTGACCTGCGCCGACCACACTCCGGGAGAATGCGGGCCCCACCCCGACGGCTGTGGCGGATTTGTCGATTGCGGCCCCTGTCACGACGGCCATAGCTGCGACAACGGCGAATGTGTCGCGATTCAATGCCAGCCCCTGACCTGCGCCGACCACGGCAATCCACAATGCGGCTCCCTGCCCGACGGCTGCGGCGGCTTCGTCCACTGCGGCGACTGCTCCGGGGGACAAGTCTGCGGCACCGGCGCTGACCTCGGCACCTGTGTCGACCATCAATGCCAACCTCTGAGCTGCGCCGACTATCCCGACATTAACTGCGGACTCGTCCCCGACGGCTGCGGCGACACCATCGACTGCGGCGACTGCACCTCCCCCGAGATCTGTGGTGGTGGCGGCCTCCCCAACGTCTGCGGCGCCGACCCCGCCGACGGCTGCGAGGGCCTTTGTCAGGACCAGGCCATCTGCACCGCAAACGACCCCGAAGACGCCACCACCATTACCGGAACCGTCTTCGCCCCCAACGGCGATCTCCCCATCCCCAACGCCGTCGTCTACGTCCCCAACCTCGACGACATGAACGACCTGCCCGACATCGAACCGGCCACTCAATGTCTTCAATGTGAAGACGAAGAACTCGGAAACCCCCTGGTGGGCACCACCACCAACTATGACGGAACCTTCGAGCTTCGCCACGTGCCGGCGGGCGTCGAATTTCCCCTGGTCATCAAGATCGGCCAGTGGCGCCGCGTGGTCACCATCGGCCCCCTGACGCGCTGCCAGTCCCATTCCCTCACTGCCCAACAAACCCGGCTGCCCACCTCCCAGGGTGAGGGAAGCCCCCACGACAACCTCCCTTTGACGGCCATTACCACCGGCGCCGTCGACGCCATGGAGTGCGTCTTCTACAAATTGGGCGTCGATCTCTCCGAATTTACCCGACACTACCAGGATGGGCGCTTCCACTTGTACCGCGCCAACGGCGGTCTCGTCGATCAGACCCTTTCCAGTGCATGCAGCGGAAGATGTGCTCTCAACTCCTGCACCGACCGCGACCCGGGAAGCTGCCAATGGGATGCCAACGGAGTGATGCTTCAGGACAACCTGTCGCATAACCTCTACGGCAGCCAGAGCCAGCTCAATCAATACGATATGGTCGTCATGGGCTGTGAGGCCAACGATCATACCTGGTGGCGCACCGACGACGACAAAGGCCGCATTCTCAATTACGTCAACACCGGAGGTCGCCTCTTCGCCTCCCACTACGCCTACGACTGGCTCCACCAGACTGACCAATTGGAACAAACCGCCAACTGGGGCGGCCAGGCTACCTATACGGGACAGAGCCTCGCCTACGTCGACACCTCCCATCCCGGCGGCGGTGTCTTCTGGGATTGGCTCCAACTGGTCGACGCCAATCACGACAACAACCAACAGATCAATATCACCGACCCACGTACCTACGTGACCGGCGTCAACAATACACACTCTACCCGTTGGGTTCACAACGTGGCCGGCGCCCCTGGACACATCAGCCCCAGCTCCATCCAACAATATACCTTCGACACGCCCGTCGGCGCCGCCGCCGATACGCAATGCGGACAGGTCGCCTACAGCGCCTTCCACGTCGCCGGTGTCAACACCACCGGCGGTCCCGCCTTCCCCGGCTACTGCTCCGGTGGCGACCTGACCCCACAGGAGAAAGTGCTGGCCTATATGCTCTTCGACCTCGCCGCCTGTGTCACCGAAGACGGCGAGCCCCCGGATCCGGTCTGCGAGCCTCAGACTTGCGCCGACCTCGGCGCCGAATGTGGCATGGCCTCCGACGGCTGCGGCGACGCCATCTTCTGCGGTGACTGCCCCGACCCCCTCATCTGCGGCGCCGACCCCAGCCAGCCCAACCAATGTGGCGAGTTCTGCGCCGAGTTGACCTGCGCAGACCACGGCGCCCAGTGCGGCGTCGTCTCCGACGGCTGCGGCGGCACCGTCGACTGCGGCCCCTGCCCCGACGGACAGGCCTGTGGCGCCGGCGGCGTCCCCAATCAGTGTGACTGCGTCCCCATGGAGTGCTCCGACCACGGCGCCGAATGCGGAGAGGTCTCCGACGGCTGCGGCGGCACCATCGACTGCGGCCCCTGCCCCGACGGACAACAATGCGGCGCCTCGGGCATCCCCAACGTCTGCTCCGGCGACTGCACCCCCTTGAGCTGCGACGATCACGGCGCCGAATGCGGCACCGTCGCCGACGGCTGTGGCTCCACCATCGACTGCGGTGACTGCCCCGAACCCCTGACGTGTGGCGGCGCCGGCGTGCCCAACGAATGCGGATGCACCCCGCTGAGCTGCGACGATCACGGCGCCGAATGCGGCGAAGTCAGCGATGGCTGCGGCGATATCCTCGACTGTGGGGAATGTCCTCACGGCGCTTGTGTGGACTTCCAATGCGTCTGCGTCGGTCTCGGCGAACCCTGCCAGCACAACGCCGACTGCTGCTCCGAGATGTGCGGCGTCGGCTCCGATGGCGAGGGCACATGTATCACCGGTTGACTCATCAAGGGATGCCGAACTGCTGGCATCTCATAATCTGATGCTTGTCTTTTGGAGACTCCCGTAATGTCACGATTCATTCGTTACTTTGCCCTCGTCGCCGCCTTCTCCCTCGCCTTCTCCGCCTGCGATTGCAGTGACGATCCCGGCACCGATGGCTCCATGCAAGACGACTGCGAGCATACCGACGACTGTCCTGCCGGCGAGGAATGCGTAGACGGAGTCTGTGTGGACCCCGGCGAACCCGCCGACACCGGCCCCGACGCCGATCCCGATCCCGGTCCCGACGTCGGACCCGGTGCCGACACAGATGCCGACACAGACGCCGACACCGGGCCCGAACCCGACCCGGACTGTCCCGACCCCAACACCTGTGAGGACTACGGCGCCGACTGCGGTTGGATCCCCGACGGCTGCGGAGGCACCGTCAACTGTGGAGGATGCCCCGGCGGCTATAGTTGCGGCGCAGGCGACGACCAGAACCAGTGCGTCCCCGACGATTGTGTCTCCGACGTCACCTGTGAGAGCGCCAACGTCGACTGTGGACCCATCGCCGACGGCTGCGGGGATATGATCGATTGCGGTGGATGCCCCGAAGGCTATCTCTGCGGCGTCGGCCCCAACGCCGGCCAGTGCATCTCCAGCGACTGTCAGCCCCTGACCTGCGCCGACCACACCCCGGGGGAATGCGGAACTCATCCCGACGGCTGTGGCGGATTTGTCGATTGCGGCTCCTGTCCCGCTGGCCATCACTGTGACCACGGCGAATGCCTGGAGACCCAGTGCCAGCCCCTGACCTGCGCCGATCACGGCAATCCGCAATGTGGCTACCTGCCCGACGGCTGCGGCAACACCATCCACTGCGGCGACTGCTCCGGGGGACAAGTCTGCGGCACCGGCGCCGAGCTCGGCACCTGTGTCGACTACCAATGCCAACCACTGAGCTGCGCCGACTACCCCGACGTCAACTGCGGACTCGTCCCCGACGGCTGCGGCGACACCATCAACTGCGGATCTTGCAACTCCCCCGAAATCTGCGGTGGCGGAGGCCTCCCCAACGTCTGCGGCGCCGACCCCTCCGCCGGCGGCGATTGCACAAATTTTTGTCTCGACCAGGCCATCTGCCCCAGCGGCCAGGCCACCACCGTCCAGGGAACCGTCTATGCCCCCAACGGGCAGATCCCCATCGCCGACGCCACCGTCTACGTCCCCAACATCGACAATCTCGACGACCTCCCCCCCGTCGAACCGGCCATCTCTTGTCCCTCCTGCGAAGACATGGACCTGGGCGATCCCCTGGTGGGCACGATCTCCGATGTCGATGGCACCTTCGAACTCCGCCACGTGCCGGCGAATACCGCCTTTCCTCTCGTCATCCGCCACGGCCAGTGGCGACGGGTGGTCATGATCGATCCCGTCAATAGCTGTCAGACCGCCCAGCTCAACGCCGCCGACACCAGTCTTCCCTCCCGACACCAGGTCGACCACCCACACGATCACATCCCCAAAATCGCCGTCACCACAGGGAACTCCGACGCCCTCGAATGCCTGGTCCATCGCACCGGCATCGACAACTCCGAATTTTCGACCAACACCGGTGGCGGACGCATCCATATCTACAATGGCGGCGGCGCCCACGCCTTTGACAACGGTACGTCACTTCCTTCTGCCGAGACCCTCTGGAACTCACCGGCCAATTTCAACGACTACGATATCACGTTATTTTCCTGCAGTTTCCCCGGCCCCAGCGTCAGTGCCGGCACGAATCAGGACTTTCAGAACTTCGCTGATGCCGGAGGACGGGCCTTTATGACCGACCAGCAAAAGGTATGGCTCCAATTCGGCACTCCCGCTTTTCAGAGTGTGGCCCAATGGCAGGGGTTTTCTGGCCCCCACAACCGCCCTGCCTTTATCGATCAATCCTTCGCCGCCGGAAGCCTATTTTTCGACTGGATGAGCGCCGTCAACGCACTTGATCCCGGCGGCACCTTCCAGGCCGTCGAGCTCTGGGACAATATCGTATCAATCGACGAAAACTTGACGGACCGCTGGATCTACACCATGGCCGGAGGAAGCGAGCAACACGCTTATTTCTCCTTCAACACCCCCGTCGGCGCCAGCGCCGACAACCAATGTGGGCGAGTGGTCTACAGCGACTTGCACGTCGCCTCCGCCGGCGACGCCTCTCCGGGCGGAACCTTCCCGTCGAATTGTGGCTCCGGCGCCAATCTTTCGTCACAGGAGTTGGCGCTGATCTACATGTTTTTCGACCTCGCCGGATGCGTCACCGACGACGATGATCCGCCGGATCCGGTCTGTGAGCCTCAGACTTGCGCCGACATCGGCGCCGAATGTGGCATGGCCTCCGACGGCTGCGGCGACGCCATCTTCTGCGGCGACTGCCCCGACCCCCTCATCTGCGGCGCCAATCCCGGCCAGCCCAACCAATGTGGCGAGCTCTGCTCACAGTTGACCTGCGCAGACCACGGCGCCCAATGCGGCGTCGTCTCCGACGGCTGCGGCGGCACCATCGACTGCGGACCCTGCCCCGACGGACAACAATGCGGCGCCGGCGGAGTCCCCAATCAGTGTGACTGCGTCCCCATGGAGTGCTCCGACCACGGCGCCGAATGCGGAGAGGTCTCCGACGGCTGCGGTGGCACCATCGACTGCGGCCCCTGTCCCGACGGACAACAATGCGGCGCCTCGGGCATCCCCAACGTCTGCTCCGGCGACTGCTCCCCCTTGAGCTGCGACGATCACGGCGCCGAATGCGGCACCGTCGCCGACGGCTGTGGCTCCACCATCGACTGCGGTGACTGCCCCGAGCCCCTGACGTGTGGCGGCGCCGGCGTGCCCAACCAATGCGGATGCACCCCGCTGAGCTGCGAAGACCACGGCGCCGAATGCGGCGAAGTCAACGACGGCTGCGGCGATATCCTCGACTGTGGGGAATGTCCTCACGGCGCTTGTGTGGACCTCCAATGCGTCTGCCTCGGACTCGGCGAACCCTGCCAACACAACTCCGACTGCTGCTCCGAGATGTGCGGCGTCGGCTCCGATGGCGAGGGCACCTGCATCACCGGTTGATCTCACCTCCGGCGTTGCACCCTGCCCGGCGGTGTTGACGTTTTTAGATCAGCGCATCACCACATCGCCGGGCCATCACCGAAGCCTCCAGGGGGGAGTTTTCGTTATGCAGGACCATTCCTTTCGCTTGATTGTGCTCTCGTCCCTACTCTTCTTCGCCACCATCTCACTTCCCTTCGCCGGCTGCAGTTGCAGCGGCGGCGAAGACCCTCCGGAGGACTCATGCCTGTCCTCCGACGACTGTCCCTCAGACCAGGATTGCATCGACGGAGTCTGTAGCCCGGCCACCACCGGTGACACCGGCGACGACGCCGACCCACTATGCCCCAACGCCAATATCTGCGAGGACATGAACGCCGAATGCGGCCCCATCCCCGACGGCTGCGGCGGCTCCATTGACTGCGGCGACTGTCCCGACGATCTCCTCTGCGGCATGGGCGACGACCGTGGCCGTTGTGTCGACGATATCGACCTTCCCGAATGCGAGCCCCTTGGCTGCGAGGACTTTCCCGACATCAACTGCGGCCCCATGCCCGACGCCTGCGGGGGGCTGACCGAAGATTGCGGCGATTGCACCTCTCCCGAGATCTGTGGTGGCGGAAGCGAACCCAGCGTCTGCGGCGCAGAAACAACCGACGACTGCACCGGCGAACTCTGTGAGTACCAGATCACCTGCTCCGGCGACCAACCCCACAACGCCACCACCCTCACCGGCACCGTTGTCTCCCCCAATGGTGATCTTCCCATCCCCAACGCCACCGTCTATGTCCCCGACACCGAACTCGACGACCTTCCCCCCATCACCAGCGGCCCAGTCTGCGAGCAATGTGAGGACAAGGATCTTGGCGACGTCCTGGTGGCCACCACCACCGACCACGACGGCTCCTTCGAACTTCGCCACATCCCCGCCGACACGGAGTTCCCCCTGGTCATCCGGATCGGCCAATGGCGCCGCGTCGTCACCGTCTCCCCCAGAGATCCATGCCAATCTCATCAACTGAGCGCGTCCAAATCCAGCCTTCCCGCCTCGCACCGCCAAAACAACCGCCACGACCACCTCCCCAGGGTCGCCATCTCCACCGGCGCCGCCGACGCCATGGAGTGCGTCTTTTACAAATTGGGCGTCGATCCCGACGAGTTTACCCGCCATGACGAAGATGGGCGCTTTCATATCTACCGCGCCAACGGCGCTGTCGCCGACCCGCAATTGGCCCAGGCCTGCGATCGCGCCGACTGCAGCTCCCCACAATCCGACGACGCCTGTCACGACCGCAACCCCTCGTCCTGCGGAAACCACCCCCAGGGCCGACTCCTCCAGGACCACCTGTCCCACAACCTATACGGCGACGCCGACAGGCTAAATAGCTACGATATGGTGGTCATGGCCTGCGAGGGCTGGGAGCACTCCGACTACCGCTCCGATGCCGACAAACGTCGCCTCCTCGACTATGCCAATGCCGGCGGCCGCATCTTCGCCTCCCACTTCGCCTACGACTGGCTCCATGAGACCGACGAATTCCAAGACACGGCTGTCTGGGGTGGCGCCTGGGGCGGAGACCAAAGCCTCGCCACCGTCGACACTTCCTTTGACACAGGACTCATGTTCTGGAACTGGCTTCGACTCGTGGGCGCCGACCACGGCGGCGATCGACAGATCCAGATCCAGGACCCACGCGCCTACGTCCAGGACATCGACGACGATCTCTCCGAGCGCTGGATCTATACCGACGCCTCCATGCCCGGGCACTACGAACACGACTCCATCCAGCAATATACCTTCGACACTCCCGTCCACGCCCCTGCCAACAACCAGTGCGGCCAGGTCGCCTACAGCGCCTTCCACGTCGCCGAAATCGTCACCGGCCACGGTCCCGCCTTTCCCTCCTACTGCGACGGAGCCCTCACCCCTCAGGAGAAGGTCTTGGCCTTTATGCTCTTTAACCTCGCCACCTGTGTCGATAGCGGCGAAGGGCCCCCGCAACCGGAATGTCACCCCCGCGACTGCTCCGATATCGGTGCCGAATGTGGAATGGCCGCCGACGGCTGCGGTGGAACCATCGACTGCGGTGATTGTCCCTCCCCACAGGTCTGCGGAGGTGACCGCAGCCAGCCCAATCAATGCGCACTCCCCTGCTCTCCACTGAGCTGCGATGACCACGACGCACAATGCGGCGAAGTCGATGACGGCTGTGGCTCCACCATCGACTGCGGCGACTGTTCCCGCGGACGATGCATTGACCTGCGCTGCCAATGCCGCGGCTTTGGCGAGTCCTGTGAGTCCAACTCCGAATGCTGCTCCAACCAGTGCGTCATCGGCTCCGACGGTGACGGCGTATGCATCCAGGGCTAACTTCAATTCGCGCACCAAACCCCCGGGCTGCCTAAACCGCGGTTGGCCCGGGACCACATCCCCTGTTGTCCTACGCCGGATTCCACAGTAACCTCAGGGCATAATCGTCTTTGCTCCCCCTGACTCCCCCGCTGTGGAAGCCACCATGATGCTCGACTCCTCCCGCCTCACCATCCGGGCTCTGATCGCCCTGCTCACAATCACCCTCACACTGAGCGCCTGTTCCTCCGAAGAGGAAGAGGTCGACGATCCGGACGTCGGAACCGACGTCGGTGACGTCGACGACTCCGACGTCGACGTCGGACCTCCTCCCGAGGGCCCGGTCCCCCTCGAACTCGACCCCTTCGTCCAGGACGCCCCCGACCCGGGTGGGTATGCCGAGGCCTTCGAGGTCACCGACGAGGCGGAACTCATCGAGGGCACCGCCGCCACCGGGCGCGTCGGCGACTACGTCCTCCAGAACGACCGCGTTCGCTTCGTCGTCCAGCAAGACGCGCGCACCATCGGTGCCTGTCCCTGGGGCGGCAACGTCATCGACGCCGAATACCTCTCCGATGGCTTCGGCGGCGATATTCTCGGCGAATTATGCCTATTTTTGAACGCCGACCAGACCTTCAAACCCGAGGAATACGAGATCATCGAAGACGGCACCAATGGCGCCGCCGTCCTCGCCATCACGGGCACCACCGCGATCCTCGACTTCCTCAACGTGAAGGCCATGATCGCCGATATGGATCCCGCAATGGTCGACCTCTTCCACCTCAAGCCCGACGACCTGATGCCCCTGACGATTACCAAATACTACGTCCTTCGCCCCGGCGACGTCGGCGTGCGTACCCTGACCATGCTTCGAAACGACGGCGACGAAAAACTGCACATCATCGCCAGCCACCTCTTCGTCGGCGGCGCCGACGGCGAATACTTCAACCCCATCGGAGAGATGGGAGGCTATGGCTACGTCGACCGCGGACTGGCCGACACCAACCCCGACACCCTTCCCTTTTTGGCCATGCTGTCCGACTCCGCCGGCGTCGCCTATATGCCGCGCCCCGACGAACGCCTCAGCGACGACCTGCCCATCAGCGGCGCCTACCTGGTCCTCTTCAACGTCGCCGCCTCCGTCCTGGGTCGCACCAATATCATCAACACTCTCCTCGCCAACGAACAACAACTCTCCAGCATGGAGGGAATCCTCCACATCGAGCCCCGCGACGTCGATATGATCGAACACTGGACCTGGGCCTCCGACGACTCCCCGTCGACGATGATCGACTACATCTACCCTGAACTCGGCGTGGACACTGGCCGTGTCGAGGGCACCGTCGTCGACGACGCCGGTGAGCCCGTCGACGGCATCCTGGTCAGCGCCGTCGACGATCAGGGCTACACCATGAACCAGACCCGCACCGGATCGGACGGCTCTTATTCCATGGCCCTTCCCACCGGAAATTACGAATTGTCCGCCCGCGACGACGCTCAATTCACCATCGACACCGTCGCCGCCACCGTCACCTCTGGTGACACCACCGGCGTCGACGACATCACCACCGAACCGGCCGGCACGGTTCATGTCAGCGTCACCACTCCCGACGGCGATCCCACTCCCGCTCGGGTCACCCTGCTCTGCGATGGCCCGTGCCCCAATAAAGCCACATCCAACGAGCGCGACGTCACTTTTGATGGCCTGCCTGAGGAATTCGCCACCATCGAATGGGTCGGCGTTACGGGTGAACTCGAATTCACCATTCCCGAGGGAGACTACGAAGTAGTGGTCAGCCGCGGCATGGAGTGGTCCACCTGGCCCACCGACGCCCACCTCAATGGCGGCCACCTCCTGGAAGTCACCCCCGGCCAACCCGCATCCATCGATGCTGAAATCGCCCGCGTCGTCGACACATCGGGAGCACTCTCCGGCGACTTCCACGTCCACGCCCTCTCCTCTCTCGACAGCACAACCCCCAAACAAGATCGGGTGCTCTCCTTCTTGACCGAAGGTGTCGACGTCATCGTCAGCTCCGATCACGACGTCATCGCCGACTGGGGACCTGCCGTCGAAGCTCTCGGCGCACAGGACCACATGGCCACCATCGTCGGAAGCGAGATCACCACCATCGACCTCGGCCACTTCAACGGCTTTCCGCTCCTCCTTGATGAACACCATCGCCGCGGCGGAGCCCTCGACTGGGCCGGCGGACTCGACGACGGCCTGTCTCCGGCAGCCATCTACGAGTGGATCGACTCGCATCCCGACGAACAGGTCGTTCAGATCAACCACCCCGACTCCAGCTACTTCCGATTCTCCGACGTCCTTCGAGGCATCAGCTACGGAGACGTCGAACGCATGAGGGTTCAGACCCCGGACTACGACGAGGCCACCGGTGACACCGGTCTGTGGAACGAGGAATTTACGGCCATGGAGCTTATGAATGGACCTCGAATGGATCGATTCTGGGGAGTGGCTCGTTGGTGGCTGACCCTTGTCGGCCGCGGCCACCTCGCCACGGGCACGGCCGTCACAGATACCCATCAGCGCTTCGGCCGCGGCCTCGGTGGCGTCCCGCGCACCTTCGTCTTCGTCGGAGACGGCTTCGATGACCCCGGCGCATTCGACCAACCCCATTTCGTCTCCTCCGTCAACGCCCAGCGCGCCATCGGCACCAACGGACCTTTCGTACGCGTCCATGCTGAAAACGACTCCGGCGACACTGCAAGCTTCGGCGAAACCCTGGAGACCAACGGCGATTCCGTCACCTTCTCGCTTACCATCGAGGTCCCGGAATGGATTCACGTCGACCGCATTGAGATGATCATGAACTCCGAAGACGTCATCACCGACCCCGGCGAGTATAATACCGACCCCATCGAACCCACCGAGACCTTCGACATCGAGCTGACCGAGGACCATCTGGAAGTGGTGGGTGGCGAAAACGACGAACACCGCCGCTATCGAAAGATCGTCGACATCGACATCGACACCGACGTCGACTCCTACGTCGTCTTCTTCGTGCACGGCTCCGAAGCCATGGCCCCCATCGTCCCCGACGAGGAAATCCTACCCTTCGCCTTCACCAACCCCGTCTACCTCGACGTCGACGGCACCGGCTATTCCAACCCCCCCCTGGCCGAACTCGCCGCCTCCGATCCTCCCGCCGGAAACCCGATGATGATCCTCCACGGCGGTGAAGTGCGCGACTTGAGCGAACTGACGCCTCGGGAGATTCTGGACTATATCGAGGAGAAATTCCCCCATGGCCACAGCCTCTGTGACCATGACGGCCATCATCACCATCACGGCCACGACCACCACCACCACCACCATCACCACTAGTGCCGGCCTCCCGAAAACCACTGGTCGTCGTCGCCGGCGCCTCCGGCTTCATCGGGCGGGGCCTGCCCGAGGTGCTGGCCGACGACTTCGAACTCGTCGGCCTCTCCCGCGACCCGCGGCGTGCCGCCCGACGTAGTCCCCCGGCCTATCGATGGCGTCAGTGCGACCTCTTTTCTCGAAAACAGGCATTGGAGGCCCTTCGCGGCGCTGACAAAGCCGTCTATCTCGTCCACTCCATGCTCCCCTCCGCCGACCTCTCTCAGGGCTCCTTTGCGGACATGGACGTCATCTGCGCCGACAACTTCGCCCGCGCCGCAGCCCGCCATGGCGTCGAGCATATCGTCTACGTAAGCGCGCTTCTTCCCCGCGATGACGTGCCCTCCAAGACCACCTGGCGCCGCGGAGAAATTGAGCACATCCTGTGCTCTCGAGGCACCCCCGTCACCACTCTTCGCGCCGGGTTCGTCATCGGCCCCGGCGGCCCGGCCACGAACATGCTCTTTCGCCTCGTCGAGCGCCTCCCCGTCATGTTCCTCCCTCGCTGGACCTCCTCGAAGGTCTCTCCCATCGCCCGCCGTGATCTGGTGGAACTCATCCGCTTCACTCTCCAACATCCGGACCAGGTCGGGGAAACCTTCGAGGTCGGCGGCCCCGAAATCACCACCTACCGACTCATGCTCGCCACAGTGGCCAGCGTTCTTGGACTGGAGCGCCGTATATTTCGCGTGCCCGTCGACACCCCGACATTATCGTCTCGATGGATCAGCTCCGTCACCGGCCAACCCCACTCCATCGTCTGGCCCCTGGTGGAGCGCTTTCGCCATGACCTTCTCCCCTCCGAACTTCGCTTGCAGAAGGCAACAGGCCAACGGCCCATCTCGATTCGCGAGGCCCTTTACGAGGCCCACACTACCCGCGAACCCTCCCACGAGACCGCTCCTCCCATCCCCATCACCGACGAAGACCGCCCCCTGGCCCGCACCGAACGAGTCAACGTCGTTCGCTCCGTCCACCGCCTCACCCTGCCTGAGGGACGCACCACCCGCTGGGTCGCCCGGGAATACGCTCGCTGGCTTCCCCACTTCATGGGACCACTTTTGCATGCCACCACCGGCGGGGGCGTCGTCCACTTTTACCTCGGCTCCCTTCGATGGCCCCTGCTCACCCTCGTTTTGGACTCCGACGTCAGTCGCACGGACCGCCAACTCTTCTGGATCCGCGGCGGGATCCTCAGCGCTCACCACCCTCAGGCCCGCCTCGAATTTCGCCGCATCCCGGATCGCCCCGCCGTCCTCACCGCCATCCACCACTACCGTCCCCGTCTGCCCTGGTGGCTCTACCTTCTCACACAGGCTCCCTTTCACCACCTCGTCATGCGCGCCTTCGACCGCCACCTGCGGCGCCTCGACGACGAACCTGTGATCTGACATAACTCTTCTCGCTGTTTTTGGACTTCTCCCCACGCAAAATCCGAACTTGCGAGTCCCACCGCTGTGAGCATCTCAGATCCCCCCGAAGCCTCGCCAACACTCCCCACCGTCAGCCCCCGCACCGCCTACGCCATCTTGCTATTTACCATGGTGATCTGGGCCTCTGCCTTCGCCGGCATCCGTTACGTGCTTCGCCAGATCGACCCCATGAGCATGACGGCGCTTCGGCTCTTTGCCGCCGCTGCATTCATGATCGTCGCCGCCGCCATCCTCCGCGTACCCGTCCCCCACCGCCGCGACTGGCCCCGTCTCATCGCCGCAGGCCTGCTGGGGTTTTCCGTCTATCACTACCTGCTCAACCTCGGCAGCGTCACCGTCACCGCCGGCCAGGCGAGCTTCATCATCTCCACCATCCCCATCTGGACCGCCATCTTGGCCTGGCGCTTTCTCGGCGAAAAATTGACCCCGAAAAACTGGCTCGGACTCCTCCTGGGACTGACCGGGGTGGGCCTGATGAGCATCGACCCCTCACAGGTCTCCATCGGCTTCGGAAGCTGGATCGTCCTCGGCGCCGCCATATGCGCCGGCATTAATATCGTCATCACCAAAGACCTGCTCCTTCGCTACCGCGCTCTCGACGTCGCCGCCTACGCCGCCGTCATCGGCGCCCTCCCCTTTCTCTTTCATCTTCCCTGGACCTGGACGGCCTCCGCCGAACTCGATCTGGCCGGCTGGCTGGTCATCCTCTACCTCGGCGTCATCCCCATCGGTCTGGGCTACTGGCTGAGCTCCATCGCCCTGGCCGCACTTCCTGCCAACCGCGTCGCCCAGATGCTGCTTCTTATCCCACCGCTGGCCGCCGTCATTGCCTGGCTCACCATCGACGAGTCCCCTACGACCATGCTCTTCGTCGGCGGCCCTCTCATCCTCATCGGCGTCATCCTGGGGAGAAACCGCCCCACAATTAACAGATAGTTCTCTACCGGCCCCGCTTCGGGCCGAATTTCGCGGGAAGTCGCACCACGAACTCCGCCCCCATCCCAGGTCCCTCACTCTGCGCCCTAACTTCACCTCCATGCATCTCCACCACGCTCTTGACCAGGGCCAGCCCCAGACCCAGACCTCCGCTGGAGTTTTTGCGCGCTGCATCCGATTGTTCAAAGGGACGAAATAATTTGCAGACCTCTTCCGGGTCTATCCCCACCCCGTCGTCTCTTATGTGGATCTCCACCTCCTCGTCTTCCGGCTTCGACTCCAGCCATACCTGCGTAACCCCTCCGGGATCGGTGAACTTCACCGCGTTCTGCAAAAGATTGCCCACGGCTTGTACGATTCGACTGACGTCTCCGTCGACGAAGATCTCTTCTTCTGCACTCTCGAAGACCAACTCCACCTCGTGACCGGAAAATAGCGCCTGGTGGTCCTCCACACTTTTTTCCACAACCTCGTTCAGTTCCAGCTCCTCCTTTTTGAGCTGGAGCTTATTTCGAGATATACGCGTGAGATCGAGGAGATCGTCCACCAGACGGGTGAGCTGGTCAATCTGACGCTCGATCGTCTGATAAGCCCTCTCTTCCTTCTCGCCCCCCGACCGTGCCCCCTTCAATACGTGAAGTCCCAACCGCAGCGGCACCAACGGGTTTCGCAATTCGTGGGACAGAACGGCCAGAAACCGATTCTTCTGCTCCGCCGCCTTCTCCAATTTTTCCCTGGCTCTCCTGTGCTCCGTGACGTCCCGGGCCGTTCCGGCCACAGCTTCCACCTCTCCGTCCTCGTCGAAGACGGGACTCATGATATACTCGTAGACCCGCGCCCCCCGAGCCCCCTTATATACCCTCTCCCCTCGCAGGGGCTTCTTCGTGGCCACCACTCGGGAGATATCGTCGTCCACTTCCTGGCTGGCTTCCCGATCGCTGCCATAATTCAGCAACTTCTTTCCCACCACTTCATTCCACGTTCGGCCTGACACCGCGAGCGTGGCGTCATTGGCATATAGCAATCTACCGTCAACACTGAAGACAAACGCCAGATCCGGCGTCGTTGACACAATGGCCTCGTGCATCCTGAAGCAGCGCTTCGACTCCTCACTGACCCCCTCTAGCCTTTCCTTTGTGCGTCGCGACGCCGTGACATCGCGCAACACTCCCACCAGTCGCCTCCCCTGCTCATCTTCTACCGCTTTGCCCACATCCTCCAGCCATCGCCACTCCTCGCGCTCCGGATGACGCAACCGATACTCATGGCGATAGCTCTCCCCTGTCTCCAACGCCCTCTTCTGCTTGCGGCGCAGCTCGGCCTCATCTTCGGGATGAACCTCCGCATACTCCGACCACTCCCGGTCCAAGGCCTCCGAAAACGGCGCGCCCTCCGTATCTTTTGCGCTGGGATAGGTGATCAACTCCTCTTTGTCTGTATCCCACTCCCAGACCACCAGCTTTGCCGCCTTCAGCGTCCGCAGCAATCTCTCCTGAGTCGCCTTCCTCCGCCGAAGCTCCCGCTCCTGCGTAATCTCACGGCCGATGATCGCTACCGCCTCCACCCGCTCCTCATTATCGAGCAGTGGCCTGACGTCATATTCGAAATAGTGTGCCTGGCCTGCGTCACTCGCAGACGCAACAACCCCCTGTAACGGCTCTTTTGTGGAGATGACTTGCTCCACCTCCTCTTCGTGCCGCCGGCCCAGGTCGACGGGATAATCCAATTCGAAAAAGCTCTTTCCCGCCACTTGCGACAACCCCCACCTGTCCACAAACGCGGCGTTGGCGTAAATGAATCGCGCCGACGGATCAAGAAGACAGACGAAGTCCCCCGTCGTCGACATCACCGCCTCGCACAGACGCAGTCTTGCCTCCACCGTCATCGATTCGGCGAAATCGGTCCACTTCTGTCGGCAATCGCGACTCATCCTGGCCTCCGCGGCCACACTTCAACTTCCCGCTCTCACGGGCTTTCACCACTGCTTTATGCAAGTGTTGAACAACCCCGCAAACGCCAACATTCACACTTTAGCTGTTCCGGAGTTTGCAAACCCAAGGCATGACGACAGCGAAGTTGGAAGTCCCCCCCCAATTCCATTGCGATTCGATCGTTATGATTCGATTCGCTTGCGCAATCGCTCCAGTTGCTCACGCATATCGTCGATCATCTCCCGGGCCTCATCGCGCACTCTCTCCTCGCCGCGCTCGAAATAAGCCTCGACCTTGTCCTTCATCTCCTCGAAATCGTCCTCCACCGTCTCCCATCGGCTACGGAGCTCCTTTTTCCCGAGATTGAGCTGCACCTTGAGCTCATCGCGAAGCTGAGTGAGCTTGTCGTATGATCGCCGAATATTCTGTTGTTCTGCCATGTCGGTACCTCCTGGGCATCGAGTCGCCTAATTGTTGACTCCGTCCCCAACAATGGGTACCGACGGCTTCGATTCAACCAGCAAGATTCAATTATCCTCCGCCCCCTCGTCGATCCACTGGCGAATGGTCTCGATATCTTCGCTTCCCAATTGTCCGCCCTGTGGCATCTGCACACCACAGATATCGGGGGATCCCTCCAATTTCATGATGAGATAGCTCCCGTCTGCGTCTTCGGGAACAACCCTCACCTCAGGCGCACAATCCGCCGATTCGACGTTCACCAACTCTTCATAGGGATCGACCGACAGATTCAGCCCTCCCTGCACGCCGTGACAACTCGTGCAGTTGGCGTCAAAGATGGGAACGACGTCATCCGCAAAGGATACCCCCTCTCCCGGAACCTCATCTTCGCAAATCCCTCCGACGCACAGTTGCCCCTCCTGGCATGGATCGCCACAATCACCACAGTGCTCAAAGGTCGTGTCTGTATCCACACATTGGCCTTCGCATTCCATCTCCGGTGCTTCACAGTCCAGACCTGTATCTTCATCACCCGTATCTTCCGTTCCCGTATCTTCCGTTCCCGTATCTTCCGTTCCCGTATCTTCCGTTCCCGTATCTTCTTCTCCGACGTCGTCGAAACCGGCGTCCGGATCGGTTCCGGGATCCTCGTCGTCACCGCAACCGACTAGCATCACCTGGAACACCAAAACGATCAGACACAGACCGACAGCACTTTTTTTCCATAACAAATCACAGAATCTCATCGGAATACCTCAAGACATGGGAATGGCGCATTTATTGCGGACCCACCGATGGTACGACATCTTTTGATGCCTTTCCAATTCTTCGATGAAATCCGTGATCTCCCTGGAGAATCCCGCACCCGTGCTCATCATCAACCCGTGGTACTCGATGGAAGTCCTGAGCCCGATTCGGCCGGGGCCGGACGACGCGATCGATGCCTGGCTGAAGGGCGAGCCAACATTTCTCGTCATCCACTGATTTCAGCTGCGCAAGAGGGGTACCAACGACTCCTCAGCGGTTTCATCCATTCTATTGCGGGGGATCGCACATGACCCACAGACTTTCGCTGCCTGGACTCCTCTGCGCCGCCCTCGTCGCCCTGACCGCCTGCCAATCCGCTCCCCCCTCCCCGTCCCTGGCCGACTCCGAAGCCGCTCCCACGTCAACCTGCCCCGAAGACGAGGAAACCGCCTGCGACGGACAGTGCGTCGACACCGACTGGGATCCCGACCACTGCGGCCAATGCGAACAGCGCTGCAGCCTCGCGCAGGTCTGTACTCGCGGTGACTGTACCGACCGCGTCCCTGACGACCACGCCCGCCTCAGCGCCGGAAAACATCACACCTGCTACCTCGACGACACCGGCCACGCCCACTGCTGGGGCAACGACGACTACGGACAGGCCTCTCCTCCCGACGGCGTCTTCCTTCATATCGCCGCCAACCGATTCCATACCTGCGCCATCGATCGCGACCGCTCCATCTCTTGCTGGGGGCAAGACGACCTCGGACAGGCCTCTCCTCCCGACGGCACATTCTTACAACTGACCTCCTCTCCCGGCTCCTCTCACACCTGCGGACTTCGCACCGACGGCGACCTCCACTGCTGGGGCGACAACTCCATGGGTCAGGCCTCTCCTCCCCACGGCACATTCCAACAGATCAGCTCCGGCACCTACCACAACTGCGGGGTGCGCGACGACGGCTCCATCACCTGCTGGGGCTTCGACGAAGTCCTCCAGCGTGGCACTCCTCCCCGGGGAGCAACCTTCGTCCACGTCAGTTGCGGAAACTCCCACAACTGCGCCATCCGTGACGACGGCTCCGCCGACTGCTGGGGCGAGAAAGGTCCTGATGGCGAGGGCCGCACCTCTGCTCCCGACGACATCTTCACCCAGCTGAGCTCCGGGTTTGCTCATACCTGTGGCGTCAAACAGGACCATACCGTCGTCTGCTGGGGATGGGACTACTACGGTCAGACCGACCCTACCCCCGGCTCCTTTCAACACGTCGTCGCCGGCTCCGGTCACACCTGCGCCCTGACCACCGACGGCACCATCCACTGCTGGGGACGAAATTACGATGGCGAAGCCTCTCCCCCACAGCACCTTTCCTCCCCCCCATGACCCCCCAAGATGATCGCCCGACAGATGATCATCGGCCCCATTTTACGCACCTCTTCGCCCGATATGCCCCTCATACCGAGGGTCGATTCTCCACCCCCTCTTCACCCCACTTTTCTATCGTCGTATACAACGCCGCCGAGGTCACCGGCTTCGACAGATAGTCGTCCATACCTGCTTCCAGAGTCTTCTCTCGATCCCCTTTCATGGCGTGCGCCGTAAGGGCAACGATGGGAATATGTCCCCCCCGCTCCGCTTCCCGGCGTCGGATCTCACCGGTGGCCTCGTAGCCATCCATCTCCGGCATCTGAATATCCATCAAAATGGCGTCGAAGTCATGGTCCTTCTCCAGGATCTCGACCGCCTCCTTGCCATGGGCGGCGAGGACGACCTGGTGGCCTCGTTTCTCAAGCAGCCCTACCGTGACCTTCTGGTTGACCGGATTGTCCTCGGCCAACAAGATCCGCATCGGATCGTCGACCACCGTGCGGCGATCCTTTTTCGAGACCCCGCCGGTGGTGTCGCCCTGGACGGCTTCGCTCAATGCCTGC
>SLPW01000288.1 GCA_007131755.1 Myxococcales bacterium
CCAACCCCGGAGCACCCCATGACACTCCTCATCAAAAACGGCGAAATCATCACCGCCGACAGCCGCTACACCGCCGACATCCTCTGCGAAGGCGGCTCCATCACCCGCATCGACCACAATATCGACGCCCCGGCCGGCGCCGAGGTCGTCGACGCCACCGGAAAATACGTCTTCCCCGGCTTCATCGATCCCCACACCCATATCCACCTGCCCTTTATGGGCACCTTCGCCAAGGACAACTACGAAACGGGCACCACCGCCGCTCTGTGCGGCGGAACGACGACGCTCATCGACTTCGTCATCCCCGGAAAGGACGAGCAGCCCAAGGACGCTCTTCAGACCTGGCGCGAGCAATCCGAGGGCAAAGCCTGCTCCGACTACACATACCACATGGCGATCACCCGCTTCGACGACGAGGTGGAGGCCCAGCTTCGCGACATCGTCGCCGACGGGATTACGAGCTTCAAAGTCTTTCTGGCCTATAAGGGCGCCTTCGGGATCAACGACGAAGAACTCTATCGCACCCTGGAACTGGCCGAGGAATTGGGCGTCGTCGTCAACGCCCACTGCGAAAACGCGGAGATGGTCGCCGCCCTGCAGCAAAAGCTCTTCAACGCCGGAAAGACCGGACCCGAGTGGCACGAACCCAGTCGCCCCGTCGAGGTGGAGGCCGAGGGAACGCGACACTTCTGCCGAATGCTGGAGGTCACCGGCGCCGAGGGCTACGTCGTCCACCTCTCCTGCGCCGACGCCCTCAAAGAGGCCGTGGAGGCGAAGATGCGCGGCGTCAACGTCCACGTGGAGTCCCTCATCCAGCATCTCCTCCTGGACGCCTCCTACGCCGAACGCTCCGACTTCGAGGGCGCCCAATTCGTCATGAGCCCGCCCCTTCGCACCCAACGCGATATGGCGGCCCTTTGGGCCGGCTTCGAGACGGGCCTCGTCGACACACTGGGAAGCGACCACGCTCCCTTCGACACGGAACAAAAGGAGATGGGACGCGGAGATTTCCGTAAGATCCCGAACGGTATCCCGTCGTTGGAAGACCGGGTGCGCATGTTCTACACCCACGGCGTCGCCACCGGTCGCGTCGACCTCCACAAATTCGTCGACGTCGCCAGCACCCGACCGGCCCAGATCTTCGACCTCTTCCCCAAAAAGGGCACCATCCAGCTCGGCGCCGACGCCGACCTCGTCGTCTACGACCCGAGCTATGAGGGGACCATCTCGGCGGACACCCATCATATGAACGTCGACTATAACCCCTTCGAGGGAATGACCGTTCGCGGACGCTGCGACGTGGTCACCGTCCGCGGCAATATCCAGGTCCGCGATGGTGAGTTCGTAGGCGAAAAGGGCATCGGAAAATTGCTCAAGCGGCCGCTTTCCGATGCAGGGGAGTAAGATGGTTTCATGCGCCACACACGGGTTTGCGGAGTACCCCTCCGCCTCCGGTCCAGCCCATGGCTGGAACCTTCGGCACCTCCCCCACTCCCGCTGGTCGTGGGGAGGATCAATTGCCTCTATCTACCTCTTCTGCCCTGCGCCGAAGAACTCTAGGCGTACATCAAAGGCAATTGACCCTCCCCAACATTGGGGAGGTGGGCTCAGGCGCAGTCCAGCCTGAGGTCGGAGGGGTCCCACGCATACCAATCAAACTCTCTTTTACCCTTTCCAATCCCAAACCAGAGACGAGCCCCATGACCAAATCCAACCTCCCCGAGAACCGCCTCGAGAATCGGTTCCCCGAAAAGGAACCGCTGCTCACCAAGCGGGAAGCCACCGTCGAGGCCAATCGCTGCCTGTACTGCGTCGACGCTCCCTGCATCGACAGTTGCCCCACCTCCATCGACATCCCGGAGTTCATCCGGCGCATCGCCACGGAGAACCGCGAGGGCTCGGCGAAGACCATCCTGGAATCCAATATTCTGGGCTATAGCTGCGCTCAGGTCTGCCCCACCGAGGTGTTATGCGAGTCCACCTGCGTCTTCAACGAGATGGACGAGGAGCCGATTCGCATTGGCGAACTTCAGCGCTACGCCACGGAGCCGGCCATCGAGAATGACGTCCAATTCTTCGAGGCCGGAGAGCCCACGGGGAAACGAGTCGCCCTCATTGGCGCCGGCCCGGCCAGCCTCTCCTGCGCCCACAGGCTTCGCCGCTACGGCCACGAGACCACCATCTTCGAGGCCAAATCCTATCCCGGCGGGCTCAACACCGACGGCGTCGCCCCCTATAAGCTGCACGCTCATCAATCACTAAAAGAGATCGACTACGTACGCCAGATCGGCGGCATCGACATCGAATACAACACCGCCGTAGGCAAAGACGTCACCCTCGAAGAGTTGGAAGAGGACTTCGACGCCATCTTCATCGGCGCAGGCCTGGGCCCCGACAATTGGCTCGACATCCCCGGCACGGACCTCGACGGGGTCTGGGGCGCCGTGGACCTCATCGCCAAGATGAAGGTCGAAGAGGGCTACGAGCTTCCCGACGACGTACACACCGCCTGCGTCGTCGGCGGCGGCAATACGGCCATCGATGTCGTCCGCGAGTTGCGGGGCCTTGGCGTCGACGACGTCATGCTCGTCTATCGCCGCGACGAGGCGTCCATGAGCGGCTACGAACACGAGTGGGAAGGCGCGAAAAAAGAAGGCGCCCGCGGCGTCTGGTTCTCCCAGCCCGTCGAGATCGTCGGCGACGACCACGCCCGTGCCCTTCGGTGCCGCAAGATGCGTCCCGCCTCGGACGACCCCGACGACCGGTCTCTCGAGCTCGTCGACGGCAGCGACTTCGACATCGACTGCGATCTCGTCGTCGTCGCCATCGGCCAGTCCAAATTGGGCGACCTCTTCGCCGACGTCGACGGCGTCGAGCTCGACTGGGGCAAGATCGTCATCGACGCCGAGACGGGACGCACCGGCAATACGAAATACTTCGCTGGCGGTGACTGCGTCAGCGGCGGAAAAGAGGTCGTCGACGCCGTGGAAGAGGGAAAAGTCGCAGCCCGCAGCATCCACGCTCTCCTCACGGACGACGCCGAAGCCAGCGCCGACGAAGAGAGCACCGAAACAGCCCCCTCGCCAGTGACCTGAACCGGAGCGCGGGCAGCTTACCCGCCGCTACGAAGATTACGAACCCATCCCCTCTCCGGAGTACGAAAAATGCCCGACCTATCCGTCAACTTCGCCGGCATCAAATCACCGAACCCCTTCTGGCTCGCCAGCGCCCCTCCCGCAAACTCCGGTGAACAGGTCATGCGCGCCTTCGACGCCGGCTGGGGCGGCGCCGTCTGGAAGACTCTGGGCCAACCCATCGTCAACGTCAGCAGCCGTTTCGGCTCCCTGGACTACGGCGACCGCCGAATGATCGGCTTCAATAATATCGAGCTCATCACCGATAGGCCGCTGGAGGACAACTTCCGCGAAATCGAAGAGGTCAAGCGCCACTATCCGGACCACGCCGTCATCGCAAGCCTGATGGTGGAGACGAAGGAGGAGTGGAAGGACATCATCGCCCGCTCCATCGACGCCGGCGCCGACGGCCTGGAGCTCAACTTCGGCTGTCCCCACGGAATGTGCGAGCGCGGCATGGGCAGCGCCGTCGGCCAGGAGCCAAAGGTCTGCCAGGAGATCACGAGCTGGGCCGTCGAGTACAGCACGGTCCCGGTAATCGTAAAATTGACCCCCAACGTGGGCGATATCATCCCCCCGGGCCGGGCTGCCGTGCGTGGGGGAGCCCACGCCGTAAGTCTCATCAACACCATCAAGAGCATCATCGGCGTCGACCTCGACCGCGGCGTCATCCAGCCCCCGGTGAACACCAAGAGCTCCAACGGAGGCTATTGCGGACAGGCCGTCCGTCCCATCGCCCTGCACATGACCAATCAGCTCGCGCAAGACCGGCAGGTCAATATCCCCATCAGCGGCATCGGCGGCGTCGAGACCTGGCGCGACGCCCTGGAGTTCATCTATCTCGGTGCCTCCACCGTCCAGGTCTGCACCGCCGTGATGCACCACGGCTACCGCATCGTCGAAGATATGATCGACGGAACGGAGCGCTTTATGCGCGACAAGGGCTTCGAGACCATCGACGAGATGGTCGGAAAGGCGCTTCCCTCCTACGACCAGTGGGGAAATCTGGATCTAAACCACGAGATCATCGCCAAGATCGACGCCGACCTGTGCATCGGCTGCCAGAAATGCGTCGCCGCCTGCCACGACGGCGCCCACCAATGCATCCACGTCGGCGAGGACTCCCGCGTCCCCTATATCGACGAGGCGGAATGCATCGGCTGCAACCTGTGCAAATACGTCTGCCCCGTCCCCGACTGCATCACCATGGTGGAGGTGGACAACGACAAGGATTCGATGACCTGGAACGAATACATCGCCGCCAAAGAACGCGGCGAGGACGTGGAGCACCCCGGCAAATCCACGCACCAGACCCACTTTTGAGATTCCTTGCCACACGAGGTCCGCGCCCAGCAATTCTATCTACCCCCAGCGAAGCCCCGAAGGTCCGCTCCCCGATGGGGGAGCTGCCGGAGCCGGAGGCGGAGGCTGAGGGGGCACCGAATAACCCGACACCTCACAAAAAAGGACCCACCCCATGGAAACCCAACAGATCATCGACCTGTGCAAAAAATACACGATGTACACCTGGTCCGCCCAGGGCTCCGTCGACCCCCTTCCCGTAGAACGGGCCGACGGCATCTACTTCTGGACCCCCGACGGAAAGCGTTTTCTCGACTTCAACAGCCAGTTGATGTCCGTCAACATCGGCCACAACCACCCCAAGGTCACCCAGGCGATGAAGGACACCATCGACCAGGGGTTGATCTACGTCTTCCCCGGTTCCGCTACGGAGCCCCGGGCGAAGCTCGGAAAATTGCTGGCCGAGATCACCCCCGACAACCTCAACACCTTCTTCTTCGCCCTCGGCGGAGCCGAGGCCAACGAAAACGCCGTCAAGGCGGCGCGCCAATATACGGGACGCCAGAAAATCATCTCCCGCTACCGCAGTTATCACGGCGCCACCAACCTCTGCATGCAACTCACCGGAGACCCCCGGCGGTGGGCCAACGAGCCCGGCGCTCCCGGCTTCGTGCACGTCATGGACCCCGAGCCCTATCACTACTCCTTCGGCGACAATGACGCCGAGAAGACGGCCCGAAACCTCCAATATCTCGAGGAGGTCATCATGTACGAGGGGCCGGACACCATCGCCGCCATGATGATCGAGACCGTCACCGGCACCAACGGAATTCTGCCCCCTCCCGAGGGCTATCTCCAGGGACTGCGCGAGCTTCTGGACCGCTACGACATCCTGCTCATCTGCGACGAGGTCATGGCCGGCTTCGGACGAACCGGCGAGATGTTCGCCTTCGATCACGCCGGCATCAAGCCAGATATCGTGACCATGGCCAAGGGCATGACCAGCTCCTATGCCCCGCTCAGTTGTATGGCCATCAGTGACGAAATTGCCGACCACTTCGAGGACAACGTCTTCTGGGGCGGCCTGACCTACAACTCCCACGCTCTCGGACTCGCCGCGGCCATCGCCAATATCGAGGTCCTGCGCGACGAGGGATATGTGGAAAACGCCGCCAAATTGGGCTCCGTGATGCGCGAGGAGATGGACCGCCTCACGGACGAGCATCCCTGCGTCAAAGAGGGCCGCAATATCGGGCTCTTCGGCATGATCGACCTTCAGAAAAACGAAGATGGCGAGCGCATGGCAGGCTATAACGAGACCACGGAGCCCATGAAAGAACTGGGCCGCTTCTTCCGAAACGAGGGACTATTCACGTTCGTGCGCTGGGGAAGCTTCATGTGCAACCCGCCTCTTTGCATCACCGAAGAGGAGTTGCGAAAGGGCTTCGAAATCGTCGACCGCGGCCTGACCATCGTCGATCAGTATGTGGAGGATTAACGAGACGACGAACACGCTCCGACCTTCGTATGCGAGTCGTAACCCCGGGTGACCAACGGGAGCCCGGGGATTTGACGTCGAACAATACTGACCCCTCAGTTTGCCCCAGGTCCCACCATGGCCACCCCTGACTTCCAACGCCTCGCAGACGTCCCGGAAGATCCGATCCTCCACAACCCGGATCTCGAACCGGCGACCCGCGACGAGCGCACCTGGAACAAATGGAACCTCGCCGCCCTCTGGGTGGCCATGAGCATTTGCATCCCCACCTATCTTCTGGCCGGATATCTGGTCGCAAGCGGCATGAATTGGTGGCAGGCCATGCTGGCCATCCTCATCGGCAACCTGCTGGTCCTGGCCCCCATGATCCTCAACGGACACGCCGGGACCAAATACGGCATCCCCTTTCCCGTCTTCGCCCGCGCCTCCTTCGGGGTCTTCGGAACACACATCCCCAGCATTGCCCGCGCTCTTGTGGCCTGCGGGTGGTTCGGCATCCAGACCTATATCGGCGGCGAGGCCATCTCGGTGATGATCGGTCTGATGTGGGAGGGGTGGACCACCCTGGGAGGAGAGGCGACGTTCATCGGCATGTCACTGACCTCCTGGATTAGCTTCATGCTCTTCTGGGCCATGAATATCTGGTTCGTCTGGAAGGGCCATGAATCCATCAAATGGCTCGAAAATCTCGCGGCGCCATTTTTGATCGCCATCGGACTCGCCCTTCTGTGGTGGGCCGTATCGGAGGCCGGCGGCTTCGGCGTATTGCTCGAGGAGTCCTCCGCCCTGGTCGGAGAAGACGTCGACGAGACGGGGCTGTCCTGGATGCTGCTCATCTTCTTACCCGGCGTCACCGCCATGGTGGGCTTCTGGGCGACCCTGTCGCTAAATATCCCCGACTTCACCCGCTACTGCGAAAGCCAGCGCGAGCAGATGATAGGCCAGGCCATGGGGCTTCCCACGACGATGGTCTTCTTCTCCTTCATCAGCGTCGTCGTCACCTCGGCGACGATCATCGTCTTTGGCGAAGCCATCTGGGATCCCATCGAATTGGTGGAGCTCATCGCCGGCGACAGCGGAGCCCTGCTGGCCTTCTTGGCCATGCTCGCTCTGGCCGTAGCCACCCTCTCCACCAATATCGCCGCCAACGTGGTGGCACCGGCCAACTCCTTTTCCAACGCCTTCCCCAAACATATCTCCTTTCGCACCGGCGGCATCATCGCCGGAGTCATCGGCATCCTCATCTTCCCCTGGCTCCTCATCGACGAGCTGGGCGCTTTCCTCGTCGCCTACTCCGGCCTCCTCGGCCCCGTAGGCGGCATCCTTATCGCCGACTACTGGCTGATCCGAAAGACCAACCTCGACGTCAACGCCCTCTACGACAGTCAGGGCGCCTACCGCTACACCAACGGCTTCAATATGAAGGGCATCATCGCCCTCGTGGTGGGAATCGGCGTCGTCCTCCTCGGGC
>SLPW01000408.1 GCA_007131755.1 Myxococcales bacterium
AGGTGGATACCGTAATCGGCTCCACCTCGTGGTAGCCCCCACCCAACATGCCGATGGGACCACCGAATGCCTCCTCCAGATTTCCCACCCACTGCGTCATCAAATCGATGGTGGGCACCACCACCAGCGTCGTCCGCCCCACGTCCTCGATGGCAAGCTGTGCCAGATAGCTCTTCCCCGATCCCGTGGGCAGCACCACCACCCCCCGTCGCTCTGCTCCTTTCCACGCCTCCAGCCCCTCTCGTTGATGCTCAAAGGGCTTGAATCGAACCCGAATCTCGCCCTGGCGCTCCTCGTACTCCCGCACCCTGTCGTCGACAGCCCACCCGCTCTTTAACAACTCCCCCAGGGCCCGCCGATACCGAAAGGCCGGGCATCTCCAGGCATCGATACGCTCATCGAAATGCCACCACTTCGCCTCACAAACCGCCCCGCTCAAGCCCTCGGCCACCAGCGTCCCCTCCTCAAACTGAAGCTCCACCTCACCCGTGGGCTCGTCGAATTTTTCTTCCAAAAAGATCTGGGGCATCTCAGAATCTCCAAAAGCACTACTCAGCCCTCCCAAGCCGGGGCACCCGCGCTAGCGGGTCGGGAGAGGTGGGCCCGGGCGCCTTCCAGCCCGGGGTCAAAAGGGCGACCTCAACAAGCACCCACCACCCAATACCAAGCACCCACTCCAATTGACCTCACCACAGGCCGTTGATAGCCTTCTGATCGGGCCACCCCACTCGGCGCCGGACATTAGAGGACACCACCACCACGAGTCTACCCGCGTGACATCCTACGGAGCCAGATACGATCTCGAGCCCCAGCAGGTCTTCGAGGGAAATTATCGCATCGTCCGCGAACTCGGGCGCGGTGGTTTCGGTGTCATCTATCTGGCCCACCAGATATCGATGGATCGCCCGGTGGCCCTGAAAATCCTCAAGCCCGGCGTCGGCGAACACGATCCGAACGCCAAGACGCGCTTTCTGCGTGAAGTACGAATCATCAGCAAGCTTCGTCATCCCAACACGGTCACCATCCACGACTATGGGGAAACCGTGGAGGGCATCGTCTACATGGTGCTCGAGTACGTGGAGGGACATACCATGAAGGCCCTGATCAAACGCGACGGGGCCATCAAACCCATGCGCGCTCTCGGCTTCGCCCGTCAGATCGCCCGGTCCCTCGCCGAAGCACACGAGCACGGCATTATCCACCGCGACCTCAAGCCCGCAAACATCATGCTCACCGACCTCGAGGGGGACAGCGACTTCGTCAAGGTTCTGGACTTCGGCATCGCCCGCCTTCGCGACACCGAGGAGGTCGACCTCACCCGCGCTGGCGTCCCCGAAGATCAGCGGGCCCTGATCGGTACCCCCCGCTATATGAGTCCCGAACAAGTGCGGGGCGAAGATCTTTCCCCAGCCAGTGATCTCTACAGCCTGGGATTGATGCTCTACGAGATGCTCGTCGGCCAGCCAGCGGTCAAGGGCGACACCACCATGGCCCTCATCAGTCAGCAGATCAGTCCCGCCCCCCTTGCACTGGCCGAGATCGATGGCCTGCCCCCCGCCCTGCAACAGTTGATCCGACGGGCCACCAACAAAGACGTCACCCAGCGCCTTCAGTCGGGCAACGAATTTGCCACCGCCATCGACGACACCGTCCAGCGCATTCACGCCACATCCGGAGCGCGGGGCGACGCCGACGCGCGGGAATTCCTGGCCACCAGCGGCCGATTCTCGGCCATCAGCGCCCCGACGCCATCTCGGTCGGCCGTCGATGACGCCCCCTCCAGTCCCGGCGCCCCTCATACCCCCAACCCCGGCGAATTTCAGTCCACCGCCTCCAATCTGCATGTCGACAACGCGACGACAGATGTACGCCTGCGCTCTTCTGCACAGGTTCAATCGGCGGCCCTTGCCAGCGGTGCTGCCCGGACTCCCGCTTCAGCCGAGGAAGAGCCTCTCTTTCCCGAACTCAACGCCCCCTCAAATCCCGCGGGGCAATCGGCGGCACAGGGAGACGAGAGCCGATATTTCGGTGTCCCCTCCTCGCAACTTCCGAAGCCGCCCGACAGCGCTGCCTCCCCCTTCATCGCCGAAGAATCAGCACAAGAAGGCGACAAGAAAACCGACCCCGAAGAGGAAGAGTCGGGGATCGCCTTCGCCTTTAAGGTCGCCAAACTCTGTTTCCTCGGCACGGTGGCCACATTCTTCGTCTATATCTCTTTTCTCGTCGTCGCCGCCCTTATCGCCGAATATGTCGACGGCTATCTTCGCGTCGCCATCGCCGGTGGCGTCGCCATCGCCATTCCCCTTTTCACCGCCCTTGGCGAAAACAGCCAGAAGGAACGCTTCGAGGTCGTTGAAAAGCCCAGCGATCGCATCGCCCGCGTCTTCATCGGCACCACCATCTTCGCCGCCGTCCCCGTCGTCATCATGTCCTTCGTCATGCCCGGTACCATCCTCGACGAATTGCGCAACAACCCCAACTGGGTCTTCGAGCCCAATCCCACGGTGAATTATGAGCCCACGGCGGCGACGGAGATCAATGAGCGCATCGTCTTCGCCGTCGCCGATCTGATCGAGGATATCACCACCGCCGTCGGAGTCTACGACGGTGCCACGACCGAAGAAGACGATCCCTCTCCTCCACCGGCATTTACGCCCCCTGCCAGCCCCAGCGTCACCGCCGGGGATGAGCCCCCGCGCCCCCGCCGTGGCGGGGCCCTGGCCACCGATCCGACTCCCGAGGAGGAGTCCGAAAGCCAGAACGACGCCGATAGCGACGGTGACGGTGATTCTGATCCCGGGCCACCATCGAACGGCGACTCCGCAGACGGCGATGACGATGACTACGAATCCTGGTAACTCCCGCTCCCTTTGTGCACTCACATGAGGTTCAACATGCTCTCCTCCAGCGAACGAAAATCACCACGGGTCAGCGTCAATCTCGATGTCTTCATCCAGACCGTCGACGGTGATGTGCCCTGTCAAACCCGGGACGCATCCTATCACGGCGTCTTCATCGTGCGCCGCGATCCCCTGCCCCTTCGAAAATTGATCCGCTTTCGCACGCGGATCCCCGGTTCTGACGAGGATTTGCAGATGTTGGGCCTCGTCGCCCACACGGTCAACGCCACGGAAGCCTCCGAGCATAAACGCGACCCCGGTATGGGGATCCAACTATTCTCCCTGGGGCGACAGACCCGGCAGCGCTGGCGTGAATACGTCGACTCCCTGTATCAGGACCATCCCGAAGCCAGCCATTCCATCGACCTTTCTGCGCGTCCTACCGTTCAGGTCCGCATTCCCAATTCTGCAATACTTCGTAAATTCCGCTCCGTCGATCTGCCGGGAGGTAGCATCTTCGTTGAGACTCCCGACGTCCACGACGTCGGTACGAAAGTGGACTGCGTCATCGTCCACCCCCTTACGGAGATGAAATTTGCCATTCCCGCTCGCGTCACCGAAAAGAAGGGGGGAAGCGCCGACCAGCGTGGAGTGCGCCTTGACCTGGACGTCCCCGAGGACACCACCAAATTGGAGGCCTTTCTCGACGGCCGTGTCCCCTCGCACAGCACCGCTCCTCCCCCTGCCCCCGATGACGAGGCTTGACGAATGACCGCACCGGCACCACGCGACTTTCCGAAACTTCCCGACCCCATCGAGACCGTCCACATCATCGGCATCTGTGGCAGCGCCATGGGTAGCCTGGCCGCCATGCTCACCGAGCGCGGCTACAGGGTGCGTGGCTCCGACGCCAACGCCTATCCTCCCATGAGCACCTGGCTCGAGGAGCGGGGCATCGAGATCATGCTCGGCTACGACGAAGCCAATCTCGACTGGGATCCGGACGTCGTCATCGTCGGCAACGTCTGTCGCTCCTCCTACGCCGACGCCGTGGCCATGCGAAAACGAGGCTTTCCCTACCTGAGCCTGCCCGAGACCCTTCGTCACTTCTTTTTTGCCGGCAAAAAGCCCCTTGTCGTCACGGGCACCCACGGAAAATCGACCACCACCTCCATGTTGGCATGGATCCTCACCCACGCCGGTCGCGATCCGGGGTTCATGCTCGGCGGTATTGCCGGAAATTTCGACTCCAACTATCGCCTCGGCGACGGAGACGTCTTCGTCATCGAAGGCGATGAATACGACACCGCTTACTTCGACAAGGTCCCCAAATTCTGGCACTACGCCCCTTTTCGGGCCACCATCAACAACGTCGAATTCGACCACGCCGATATCTATCCCGATATCGACGCCATCGAGCATGTCTTTCGTCGCTTCGTGGACCTCATTCCCGACGACGGATCACTCTGGGTCAACGGCGATGATCGGCGCTCGCTCGAGGTCTCGAGCCACGCCGGGGCCAGGCGCAGAACCTTCGGGCTAGGGCCGGAAAACTTCCTTCGCGCCGACAATATCCGCACCAGCGGGCGGCACACCCTCTTTGAGGTCCTGCGCGACGGCCGAACTCTGGGGGAGGTAGAGCTCGGTACGATCGGTGAATTCAACGTGCGAAACGCCCTTGGAGCCGCGGCCCTGGCCATGGACGAGGGCCTGACCTTCGACCAGGTCCGCGCAGCCCTGGCCGAATTCAAAGCCGTCAAAAAACGCCAGGAATATATCGGAAGCGCCGGCGCCGTCGATGTCTACGACGACTTCGCCCACCACCCCACCGCCGTGGCCGCCACCCTGAAGGCATTTCGCACTCAATTTCCCGAGCGCCGCCTCTGGGCTCTCTTCGAGGCCACGAGCAACACCTCCCGCCGCCGCGTCTTCCAAAACCACTACCCGCCGGCCTTCTCCGTGGCCGACGAGGTCATCCTCTGCGGCGCCCGCGAGGGAACGGACAACCTCTGCGAAGAAGAGCGTATCGACGTCGACGAGCTGGCCACGGACATCGCCGATCTGGGCCCCCACACCCGGCTCATCCCCGATGTCGACAAAGTGGTCCGTACCGTCTCTGAAGAGGCCCAGCCCGGCGACGTCATCGTCGGCCTCTCAGGAGCTTCCTTCGGTGGTATCCATCAGAAGCTCGTCAACGCCCTCCAGGCGAAGTTCGAGGGCTGCTGATCTGCGGCGATCCAATCACAGTTCCCCTCCCCCTCCCAGATCTGCTCCACGCCTCCATACCCCCACCATGACTGCCCGATCTCCCGATCCCCTCTCCCCTACAACCTCCTGGCTACGCAAAATTTGCCCCTGAATCGTCGACAATAATCTCACGTTCGCCCGTTCCGCCTCGGGACGCGTCCATTCCAACCTCGGAACGTGAGGTTTGACCATGTCATCGGCTTTCGCCATCGCCGCTTTTTCCACGGCCGTCATGTCGGCGCCGTTGAGCCTTTACGCCGGCACGTCGGCGGCCGATTCGATTCCGACGATCTGTGTCGGCCCTATGCCCTCGCAGCCGCATTTCACCCCACGCCGTCGAAGTCGCCTCTTACCCACTTTGAGTATCGGCCTCGACTATCAGCCACGGACGGATGTCATGGCACAGACCAGGGACGACCACCTGCCTGCGCGGCGAGTCTCCATGGCTCCCGAAGACGGGCGCCACCAATACGACGACCACACCATGACCCGATGGACACTTTCGCTGCGCTGGACCTCCCGCTCTCGCCCGGATCTCCCGCTTTCGGCTGCCCAATCCGGGCGCCATACCCACTCCTGTCGTCGACTCATCGTCATCGCCGCTCAACAACCTGCGGATCTCCCCGCAGCCGTCGATCATCAGATCGAGCTCGATCTTCACCGCGCTCTCCTACACCACCATGGACGAAGAGAGGTGCGCAATGACTGACAGAATCCTCGACCAGCCCATCTCCGTGCTGCTCTTTGCCATCGCCGTTGTCCTGCTCGCCACGGGCGCGGACGCCCACGCGCTTGACGACGCCGACGCCGAGCTTCTCCATCGGGCATTGCAGGCCTTCGATGACGAACCGAACGTCTACGAAGTTCAGGCTCAACTCCTCGATCACCGTGACTTCGACGGCCACCGTCCCGACCGATGGACCCGCCGTGCCCGCCTATCCCATCTGCTTCCACGGGTGCAGGGGCAATCGAACTGGCTCGACCAACACCACCGCCAAGATCGCTTCCGCGAGGATATCGACGCCGACGACGATGGTCTCTACCACCGCGATGGCGCTCAACATCTTTGGCGCGACGACCTGCGCTTTCGTTCCATCTACTCCATTCGCCTCGACTTCGATCTATCGGGACTCGTCTTCAGCGGTGACGAAATGGCCATCCAGCGCGAAGTGCGCAGTCGGTGGGCCATGCACGACGATCTCGTCGAGGAGGTCACGAATCTCTATTTCGCCCGCCGAAGACTGCAGATTCAGGGGTACCTATTCGGCGATGAAGATCCTATGAGCGCTCTCGATCGTCACCTGGAGATCGAAGCCCTCACAGCCCGAATCGACGCCCTCACGGGCGGATGGTTTCGCACACAGATTCAGGAGGAACGACGATGAAATTCTCCACTCTATCTGGCTGCCTTCTCGTTACTATTCCATTCTTGGCCACACTGCTCCTCACGGCCTGCAAACCCGACTTTACCCAGGAGTGTACGGCCTCTATGGACTGCCCCGAGCCACTTTTCTGCAGAATGGGTGTATGCACCGATCTATCTCCAACGGAGCCGTCTACGGAAACGCCGCTTGGCGTCGACGCCTCCCAGACTTCCTACGACGACGCCGGCGTTGGTGACGACACCGGCCCTCCCCATCCCTGCCCTGATGCTCCCCCTGCCTCGGCAGACAATCTTGTCCTCAACGAATTTATGGCCAATGTCCCCCAGGGACCCGAAGGCGACGCCAACCAGGACGGCGAACGCCACTTCCACGACGACGAATTCGTCGAATTGGTCAATCGATCGGACAAGACCATCGATCTGACTGGCGTGGATATCCTCAACGACGACACTCTTCGTTTCACCTTTCCCGAGCTCTGTCTGAAGCCCCTTCATGCTGTGGTCGTCTTCGGCGGCATCGAAGACGGAGCCAGCCCACCAGCAGGCGAGGGCTTCAAATCTCTCGTCTCCGACACCTGGTTTCGCTACGCCCAGGGAGGAGGTCGCGTAGTCATACACGACGCCCGCGGCGATACCATCGCTGACCACACCTACGGCTCCCATCCTTCCGGCTCTCTCAATCTGAACCCCGATCTCAGCGGAAACGACTATATCGCCCACCCCGACGTCGCTGCCGACGACGACGCGCTCTTTAGCCCCGGAACCTGCGCCGACGGCCGCCCTTTCACCTCCGGGTGTCTCGACGACGACGACCCAGACAGCCCCTTCGCCGACTCCAAACCCTCCCCGGAGGACTGAGAACGGATCGATTGGTCCCCTCCTGCTCGCGCCTATCTTCTCCTCG
>SLPW01000193.1 GCA_007131755.1 Myxococcales bacterium
CACGTTGTTGGGAACTCCCCAACGAGCCTTGTCCCAGTCTCTTGCGTAAAAGCGAAAGAGGCCGACGCTGTCCTGAAGCCACCGGCTGGCCAGGGGATGGGCGTCGGCCACATTCTTTTTCGCTGCAGGGTCCACACGTCGATCGTAGACCCGCATCGAACCGCTCCTGAGATAGATCTTCCAGTTGCGGATCTGCAGGCTATACTTCAATCCGTATTGGGTCGCCACCACTGGAGCCGGGTACCCCCCGTGCTCGCCGAAAATCGTCGGCAGGAGACTCTTGCCCTGCCGGTCCTCCGGTCGGTCCACCCCCAGCATATCCAATAACGTGGGAAGCATATCCACCACCTCACCACCGGAGCGCACCCTTCGCCCCTGTGGCAATCCACCCGGATAGTGGAAGATAAGGGGCACGTGCACCATCTCCTGGTGGACACTGTGACCGTGGCCCACGCTTCCCCGCTCCCAGAACTCCTCACCGTGATCCGAGGATACCACCACCAGGGTGTCCTCCCAGATCCCCTTGTCTTCGAGAGCCTGACGAAATTCTCCGAAGACGTGGTCGTTGTAGGTGATTTCGTTCTTATACAGATTGATGATGCGCTGTTTTTCGCGCTCCGTGACCTCCATCGTCCCCAGCTTGATCTCCTCCAGATCGAGCCCCGACAAATGTCGTTGAAATCGCCCCGAATAATCCTCCGGCTCGTATAACCCGATGAAGCTACCGTGGCGCCGATAGGTGGCATGAGGATCAATGGTACCCAGATAGAGGAGAAAGGGCTCTTCGTCCCAGGATCGGAGCCACCCCAATGCGGCATCGGCGATAAAGCCCGCGTTTACCGCCGTCTCCTCATGAATGAGGTTTCGATAGTGATCCCATCCACGATCCAGGTTCAGCAGGTGTGAGACGTATCCATTGGCCGAGATATTGGCCGTTCGATAGCCCTCGTCGTGATAGAAGTGGGGCAAAATGGACAACTGAGGATCGACCGTTCCTCCCTCCATGACTCCGTGGCGCTCCGGATATTGCGCCGTGAAAAGAGATGCGTGACTGGCGCGCGATTCCGTGCCCTGCACGAAGGCGGTCTCGAAGGACACTCCTTCGTCGGCAAGGCGTTGAAGATTCGGCGCCTTGACGTCCGTATCGAAGTGAAGCGGCAAGAAATCGGCCCGCAAGGTGTCTATCATCCAGATAACGACGTATTTCGGCGCTTCGAAGTCCTCGGGCACCCCCTGCACTCTCCCGGGTCGGATAAGCCGGGCCCCTTCCAGACGGACCTCTGCACATTCGTCGTCGGCACTTCCGGCAACATGCAGGCGGGCTACCTGACTCTCTTCGACCGGGATCTCCAGGGTCGTCACCTGGCGCGCGCCGCGGCCCTCGACCAATTCGATGGCTTCGTATAGGACTTCTTCCACCCCACCCTGCCCGTCCTCCAGGGCGACCTGGACTGAGGGGCCACAGGGAGCCGTCGCCTCCACCTCCAACTCCAGCAGCGCGTCGTCATGTAGCCAGGCTACCCACTTCAGCCCTTCTCTTTCGCTCAGGGTCACTGGCCCCTGCCCATCCATGGTTGTCGGAAGAACACTCTTTTCCGATATACGCGGGCCCAGCCGAAGCCAGTGGATCGCGCCACCGGAAAGTGCGCCGTCGAATCGACCCAGGTTCGAAAACTCCAGGCGAATGGATACGTCTTCCCCGACGGCGACGTCGGCGAGATCAATCTTCACTCGTTGCCACCCACCCTCCAATTCCACAGGACTTATGCGCTGGCCGTCGACCCGAAGGTCGAGGCGATTATCCCCTTTCACGGGATTAAAGATGCGCATCTCCAGCACCTCACTGTCCTCCCCGAAGGCCGGCATCGTCAGGCGCGCAACTCTTCCCTGTGGAGCGGCCATCCCGGTTTCGGGATCAGTATTTCCCGAACCGGGCATGACGTTCAGGTGCCAATCACGGCGGTGATTTCCCTGGATATAGCGGACGAAATCGGGGGCGCTGGCATCTATCCAGACCGATCGTCGATCTTCCTGATAGGATGTCCTGTGGGCGATCGGTCGATTTCGTAAAAGATCGAAGGCCTCGTAATGTGGCCCTTCAGCGCGTGGCAGGGGCGCAGCGAGTTCCTGTTCGGGCTCCTTCGCCACGTCGAAACCGACGTCCTCCCATCCCTCGGTATCCGACAATCCCGATGCATCGGCGCGGGATTCTTCGTCCGAACCGGAGGTCCGCTGATTGGCCATCCAGCAGCCCCCTGCGATGCACAGCCCCAGGGCTGCAAGACCGATAGCTCGTCGCATTGAATCAACGGTAGGTCGTTCGATTGAAGCTGGTGGTCACGATCCCTGCCCGGTCCAACCCGATCCCCGATGAGCGTACCAGATCGTCCATGCTCGGATCGGTGATGCGAATGGAGTCGACGAAGATATTCTGGGCGTCGGCGAAGAGATCGGACCACCCCTGAGGAGCCGCTGGAATCGTGATTTCGTGAGAGAACAATCCCGCTTGTCCGGCCGGCCCCTGAGACCAGACGTCCCAGCTTCTCTCTACTCCCACATGGCGCACGCGGAAGATCGGACCCGCCGTCGCTTCGTCGATGATCACTCTTCGCGTGTCATCGTCGATGCTACCCGACGAGGAGTCCGGAAAGGTGCCCAGCGAAGTGGTGGTGTGAAAGGTCTGGCCGTTCCACAGTGCTACGGAGAAATCGCTCGTCAATCCCTCGCCCTCGTCGATGGTGGCGAAGGCGATGGCCATCACCACGTAACGCCCACCGGTGGCCGATCCATAGGGTGGCGCCATATAGATCGTCCTCGACTCGGGCTGGCCATCCCCATCGTCGTCGGAGGTGGCGCTGATCCCCAGCGGAACCAGCCCCAGGTCATCGAGGTGCGTGCCGCCAAGCAAAACCGCGACCTCCGCCTGGGATCCACCCAGCACGGGGAGCGCCGAGATATTGATGCTACTCGAGAGCTGCTGGCGCACCGACGGCATCAGGTCGATCGCCGGGAAGTTGTCGTAGTCCGGCAGCATCTCCGTTGTGTCTCCGCTATTATTGATATCCTGCGTGTCTTGCACCCGGGGACGGGCCTGAAGGACCGCCGAATATTGTCCGTGATCGAATCGGCTGAACAGCGGCAAGAATTCGCCGATGGCCGAGCCCACGTCCGTGGGGGGATCCATGAATACGTCCAGCATGTCCATAATCGGAATCTCTCCCGCCATGCCCCAGGCAAGCCTGGGGCCGTCGGCGGCCTGGGCATAGTACGTCTGTTTGCCCTCCACCTGCAGGCCCATGAACCCGCCGCCGGCGGTCACGCCGCCCGGAAGGGGGACCAAAAAGTCCTCTCCTCCGCCCGGATCGAAGGGGCCCAGATCGAACTCCGTATAGAAGACGTCTCCCAACAGCCGTTCCAGGTTCACGTCCAGCAGATCTCCGGCCAGGCTGGCTCCGGCCAACCCGAGCTGAATGTCGCCACTGGTAGAGATAGCGGAGGTATTGAACTCTCCGGTAAAGCCTGCCACCGGTCCCGTGCCGCTCTTCACCGAGATTGGAAGGCGGATATCCCCCGCCTCCACGCCCTGAACGGTCAAGAAGTTGTAGTCGTCGTGAAAGACGCTCACCTCATAGACTCCGCCCGGATCGGGAAGATAGGCCACGCCATTTGCGTCAGTGGTCTCCGAATTCGATCCGACCACCACCTCTGCTCCACCGACGGCCTGTCCGGTCTCCATATCCTCGACGCGCACCCGCAGATCATCGGGTGTACTCAGACCCAGGTTGTCGAAGACCGCTTCTCCGTTGCACGCCACAGGATCCCCTCCCTGCAATACGGCGGTGACCGTCGTCTGTCCCGGTGTGGAACCGCCGACGATGGAGTTGCCATCGATACTGCCCACCTGTTCGTCGGAAGAGTTCCAGGAAAATTGGCCGGCCACGGAATTTCCGAACTCATCGTAGGCGAAGGCGTTGAGCGAGATCTGTTGGTTGGGCACGATGGTCTGTGAGGAGGTGACGACCTCACAATAAAGAGCCACCGGCGGAGGCACGCATTCGCCGGCGTCACAGATTTCCCCTTCCTCACAATCCTCCGGTCCCCGGCACATCTTCAGGTGGCACTGGCCACCGACGCATTCGGAATGCTGGTTGCAATCTTCGTCGTCCTCACACTCCGGCGTATAGGTGCAGGTCCCGGCGATGCACTGCTCGTCTTCGGCGGGGCAGTCCGAGTTGAGGGTGCATTCGGGCCGCTCAACACAGGTCTGTTCGGAGCTACACTCCTGATGAGGAGGACAATCGTCGTCGTCGAGGCAATCCGGCCCGGCACCGCAGAAACCACCGATGCACAGGTCAGTCCCGCTGCACTCGGCGTCGCTTGCGCAGGGGCGGCAGACCCCGTTGTCACAGATGCGGCCGTGACATTCGTCGTTGCTCGAGCACTGGTGGGGAATGCACCGGCAATCGATCTCTTCTTCGTCGGGGCCGCAATCGGGCAGGCATTCGCCGACCTCGCACTCCCCGGTCTCCAGATTGCAGATATCTCCGACGCATGCCCCATCTCGATCAAGACAGATCCCCTCGCCACAATCGAGATCGCTGACACAGCCCAGATCGGCGTCCCCCTCGTCCTCGACGTCACAGAACCCGTTGACGCATTCAAAGCCCAGGTCGCAGTCCTCATCTGCCTCGCATTCGGCCTGCATCGACGTCCGCCCACAACCGGTGAGAACTAAGGACAGCGCCACCGCCAGCGCAAACCATCGGGTGAATACGTTCAACCTATCCATTGTCATTTCTCGTCCTCGCAAATTGCGCCGCCTGCTCAATTGACAGCCGGCCAACGATCTGGGCCACGCATAACTGGCACCACCGGAGTGCGGCCAGTGTAGTAAACCGACGGCGGCGATACCAATCGGGATCTGCGCCAAGAGCGGTTTTCGATCGTCAGACCACCCTTGCGCTCGAGTTTACTCGAAGCCCACATCCAACCTCTCCATGCGGGCCAACTGCCTCTCGCGGCGCAAGGCGTAGCGAGAGATGGCACCCTTATGGGGCTGGGAGATACTACAAAATTCGAAGGCCGCGCCCCGTCGCCCTTCCTCATTATCGACGCGTAGCACTCTTCCGACGGCCAGCACCTCCGGGGTCTGCATGCTGGGAATCTGAATGCGGATAAAGGCGAATTCACCGACGGTCCAATCGTGACCGGACTCCTCGGCGGATATCCACAGCCCCTGATCGTTGAGCTCGAGCCAGCGGCGCTCCAGCGCGGTCTGGTTGTATCGCTCCATCAGACGCTGAATCTCCGTGACCTGCTGGCGAAGTGCGCGGACCTCATTGAGCACGAAGACCATCTCGCCGCTCAAATCTTCGGCGTGATCTCGCCAATCTACGGAGTCGTGCATCACTCCGTCGGACTCCATGACAGCCGTATCCAGGATCTGTGCCTCCCGTGCAGGGATCTCCTCTTTTTTCAAGGGTTCCACGCTGCAGGGCAGCCGGCTCTTTACCCGCACCGAACTGCGCCTGTCTGCCTCCAGGCTCTCCGTGACCTTTACCTGTTGTTCTTTCGACATATTCGCTGTGCTCCTGAGCGCAAAAGTGACGTTCGAGTTCAATGCTTATGCCTTCGCGCCCCTTTTTGGTGCCCACGGGCACCTTTTGGCTCAAGGGGCGGTAATTCAGCGACGCCGGCTATTCGGACAACATGACCGTCGACGTCTCACCGGGGCGGATCTGCACGGTCCTGGTATCCGAATACTCACCGGAGGCCGGAAAATAAGCTCGCACCTCGTATTGCCCCGGGTCCAGGCGGTGACCGATGAGTACTGTACCATCCTGAACCATCTGGCCATTTACGTAAATGCGTCCCTGATCGGCATTGGTGCGCACGTTGAGCCTCCCCTGCTCGGTCTGCTCTTCTCCGCCGAAGATATTGAGAGCACCACCGCTGTCACTGCTTGAGGAATCACCGACGGCAGAAGGTGGTTGGGAGCCGGTTCCACCGGAAGTCGAGGGCGAAGGGGTCCTCGGCGACGTGGTCGGACTGGGTTGACGCCTCGGCGCCGCGGCACGCGGCTCCTCTTCTTCTTCCTCGAATTCAAAGCTCACCTCCCGCACCCGTTCGTCGTCGTCCGCCCATTTTATCTCCTTCGTCTCCCCGTCATCGGACCACCTGGCCTCCACGACATGAACCACCTCTCGACCCAGCCCCATCACGGTCACCGGCGTCTCCCCCTGGGCCTCGTCGTTGACGTAGATCTCTGCTCCCTCCGGTGTCGATTCCACCCGAAGGATTCCTCCCAGCGGCTCCAACCTCACCACTCGAGGTGCCATATCCGCTTCGGCGACGAGGTTCAGCTCTCGCTCTTCATAGCCGTCGCGCTCAATACGCAGCAGGTAGACCTCTCCGGCCTCGAGGGGCCCGATGGAAAGCGGCGTCTGCCCCTCCAACTCCCCGTCGAGATACACCGACGCGCCCGCAGGTTGCGTCGACAGCGGAAGCTCCAACTCGCCCAAGCCCCCGTCGGCATCGCGAGGCTCCTCAGCGATCCCGGCGTGCCATCGTTCGTCGCCGGACTCCTCCGAGGAATCCGGCCCCCAGGCCACCCACGCCGACACTCCCAGGACCAATACGGCCAGCACTGCAGCACCGGCGCCGATGGCCTCCGGATGGGTCCGAAATAACTGATCGAAGCGATCGTATAGATTGGTCACCAGTCGTCGCGAGATCCGAGCCGTAGTCGCTCGCCTCTCCTCCCCGACGTTGCCATCGTCATCCTCGGTGGCGAATCGACCCCGCGGTGGACTCTTGATGTCCTCGTCCACCTGGCGCCAACGGGCGCTGTCGGTCATGCCCTTTTGAGCCACGTCGCCATAGGTCTGCGAGCCCGCCGCCTCGGCCGGCGTGCTTGCCGCGCCACTTTGTCCTGGAAATTGTGGCTTCTCCCCCTGAAGCGTCTCCCCTTCATCGATGGGATCGACGTCCCCCTTCCAATCGAGCATCTCCGTAGCTCCCCCACTTTCCAGATCCTCGAAGGGCGACTCGCCAGGAGCGGAATCGCGCACAAAGATCTCCGTCTTGCCCCCTTCCTCGAATTCGTCGGTGCCGGGCTCGAAGATCACGCTATGCTTTCCGGTGGTAAACGCCGCCGGATCCATTCGATCCACCGCAGCATGGTTGCCCCGATGTGGCTGGTGGTAATGGCGCATCAATGCGGTCATCTCCCGGGGACCGAAGGGAGGCAACTGTTGGCGACCGTATGACTCCAGTGCCTTCTGCAACTCCCTTGCGCTGGAGTAACGCCGCTCTACGCTGCGCTCCAGGGCACCATCGACGATGGACACCATGGGACGGGGCAATCCGGGAAGCACGGAACCAATCGGGGGATAATCGGCTGACCTCACCGAATTGAGGAGTTCGTTATCTGGCACATCCTCGAAAGGGTGTCCCCCCGTCAACACTTCGTAGAGCACCATCCCCAGCCCGTACACGTCGCTGCGAGCGTCGAGCCTGTTGCCATGGGCCTGCTCGGGGCTCATATAGTAGAATTTTCCCTTGATGACCCCGGCCCGCGTGTGTTGAGCCCTCATCCTGGCCTTGGCGATTCCGAAGTCCACCAACTTCACCCGGCCGTCCACATCGATCATGATATTCTGGGGAGATACATCGCGGTGGACGACCTCCAGCGGGGCACCGTCGCTGCCGTGACGGGTGTGCGCGTAGTGCAACGCCTCCGCTGCCCTCGCACCCGCGTACACCAGCGCCTCCAGGGGAAATCGGTGTCCTCGCTCATAGATTCGTTGCGCCAACTCCTGCAGATCGAGGCCTTCGATATACTCCATGACAATGAAGTACTGGCCGTCGATTCGCTCCAGGTCGAAGACCTGGCCGATATTGGGGTGGCGAAGCTGGACGGCCAGTTTCGCCTCGTCGATGAGCATCGTGGCGAATTCCTCATCCTCCGAAAACTGCTGGTGAAGCCGCTTGATCGCCACCACCTTCGGAGTTCCGTCGCGACCGGGCACGCTCGCCTTGTAGATCTCGGCCATCCCCCCGGCAGCCAGGCGCTCCAGCAGGGTGTACTTGCCAAATTTTTCACCGCTTTCTATCATCATTTTGTGGTCTTCGCGCCGATGATTTTGCTCCGCCATTGTGACGGATTTTTTGATATTAGACCACCGGCGTTCCCCGAGGGATCGATTTTTACGCTCCCTGTTGGCAGCGTCCTTTGAGACGCTTCGCCTCTCGAGGCTCGATTTCCCCTCGTGCGTTGGCAACATTCTTTTCTTCCCGGCCCCTTCTCATGGCGTCCAACGAGCCGTATACCGACCGCCCCCAACAAACTCAGATCGCCTATCTCGACGGAGCCCCCCAGACCGTCCACATCCGACGTGCCAAGTTGGTGATCCATCCGGGCACCGAGTTCGAACGGGAGCTGGTCTTTGACCAGAACGTCATCAAGATCGGGGCCCTCGACGACAACGACCTCGTCCTCGACGACGATACGGTCAGCCGCCATCACTGCCGCATCGTCCAGGAGGACGACTCCTATATCGTCGTCGACCTGGACAGCACCAACGGCACCCACATCAACGGCGTTCGCATTCGCGAGGCCTATCTGTCGACCAACGCCGTCATCGCCGTGGGCAGTACGGATATCCGCTTTTGTCCCGTCGACGAGAAGGTCCCCGTTGAGCCCAGCAGCACCGAGCGCCTTGGCAATATCGTCGGCCGCTCCGTGAAGATGCGCGAGATCTTCGATATCCTCGAAAAGATCGCCCCCACCTCGGCCACCGTCGTCATCGAGGGAGAAACGGGCACCGGCAAAGAAGTTGTGGCCCAGACCATTCACCAGATGAGCCCCCGTAAGGATGGCCCTTTTATCGTCTTCGATTGCGGCGCCGTCCCCGAAAGTCTCATTGAAAGTGAGCTCTTCGGCCACGAAAAAGGCAGCTTTACCGGGGCCATCATGTCCCGAAAGGGGCTATTCGAGATGGCCCAGGGAGGCACCATTTTCCTGGACGAACTGGGTGAGTTGTCACTGGACTTGCAGCCGAAGCTTCTGCGAGTTCTCGAACAGCGCGAGGTACGCCGCGTCGGCTCGAACGCACCGAGCCCCATCGACGTACGTGTCATCGCCGCTACCAACCGCAGCCTCGAAGAAGAGGTGCGCCAGGGGCGGTTTCGACAGGATCTCTTCTACCGACTCAGCGTGGTTCGTCTCTTCTTGCCCGCCCTGCGCGATCGCACCGAGGACATCCCCCTGCTCATGGAGCACTTTTTGGGCACCATGGAGTGCAACCTCGATCGTCAGGGACGTCAGCTCCTTCGCGGGATCACCCCCGATGCCCTCGACGCCCTTCGCACCTACCACTGGCCGGGCAATGTGCGCGAGTTGGCCAACGTCGTCGAGCGCGCCTGTTCCTTTGCCGAAACCGACGCCATCCGCCGTCACGACCTGCCCGAATACATCATCGACGTCGAGCGCGCCTCCAATGGCCTCCAGGCACCGAACTCCGGCGAGGGCTGGACCCAGATCCCGGACCGAAGCAAATTACAGGAAGAGCCCTTCAAAAAAGCCAAGCAAGAGTGGATCTCCACCTTCGAGAGAGACTACATTGACGAATTGTTGGCCCGTCACCAGGGAAATATCAGCGGTGCCGCCCGGGAGGCCGATATTGACCGCAAATATTTCCGCCAGCTCATGACGAAATACGATATCGACGCCGAGAATTACTGACCCCCTTTGCTCATCAATCCAAAAGGGCCCTCGGTTCCGGTGGCTGCAGGCTTATCGTCAGCCGAGAAACCTCCCCTTCGACGACGGGAACCGCAAATTCGTAGCGCCTATCACCGCGTTGAAACCCAAAAGTCCGATTCCCCGCCGCCACCGGAATCTCTGCGTGCAAGGGAATCAGCACTCCCGTCTCCACATCATCGATGACCAGCTGCCACCAGTCATCGGTCTCCACGTCCAAGATCACCCTTCCGTAATCATCTTCACTTCGCCCTGCCAACTGGCGAAGCGTGTCGACGTCGATCTTCGCCATCCCCAATTCCGGATAACCGAGAACGACCGCGACATCGCCCAACTCCAACGCCAACAACTCCCCCACCTCCACCCCGGACAGACTCACGGGCAGACTTCCCTTCGTCTCCCCGGCCAGCGCAAGCTCTACATCTTCGTCTCCCGTAATGGTGAGTTCGTCGGAGAGCGTCCAGTGAAGCTGATAGGCGTTTTCCTCACCACTTTCTACGACCACCGCTTTGCGCACCGGACGCACCCCGTCGGCCACGGCCTCCACCAGATAACTTCCCCGCCTCAGTTCCTCGATCTTTAGCTCTCCCTCCTCGGTAATCTCCACGGCAGTACCGTCCAGGAAAAGCTGCATATTCTCCGGATTCTTCTCCCATCTCAATACGAGCGTAGCTGCTGCTCGCAAATCGGCGTCCAACGCCGTCACCTCTCCCTCCTCCACGACGGCCTCTCCACTCCAGGCCAGATAGTCTGGATGATCGATCTCTATTCGGTAGGATCCGGGATCCAATTGATCGATCGGAAGCGGCGCCTGCGTGCCGCGAAGATCGCCGTCAACGAAGATCTCCAGCCCCGTCGCCGGCTCCGCGTCGACGACGAGGGCTCCGAATTGCGGCGTCTCCACCACGTCCTGCTCTTCATCGTCGGAGAGGACGACGACGACCGTCACCGCTGCAAGGATACTTACCGCCGCCACGGCGGCCAGCGCCCCCAGCACACGCTTGTCCGTCAATGCTCCGACCAGACCTCCACCGCTTCTTGCTGCCCCCGCGGGCATGGCCTGACTGCCCGTCGTCGAGGTGTCGGCACGTACGCCCTGCGGCGGCGTAGGCGCCGAGCGAAAATCGTCATGCTCACCCGTCGGCGAGTTGTCAACACGGGCCACCAACCGATCCTGTTCTCCAGTTGGTGCATCATTTGCCCGCGCCCTGAGACCTTGAGGGGGAGTCGGTTCCGGCGTCAGCGCTGCGGGATCGACCAACGGCAGATCGTCTATCGACCCGCCGGGCGAAGATGGCGACTCTATACTGCCCATATTTAATGGCGACAGAGATGGGTCCGTGACCACCGTGGGGGCTCCGTCGTACTCGGACTCCGCGGCGATCTCGATCCCCCGTGCAGCACCTGCGCCGCCTCCCGGCAATCCAGGCGGCCCCACGATCTCCTCCACCGTATCGGGGGCATCCGCCCATTCATCATAATCGTCCAGATCCAGCCCCCCGGCGGCGACGACGGTATGATTGGCCACGAACTCCTCGAGATTTACGTCCGTGTCCGGTGCCACGTCCACGTCCCAGATCTCGGTGGCGTCGTGAACCTGTTGATCTGCGTCGTCTCCCCCTTTTCCGTACTCCTCATCGAATTGGCGCCGAACGTCCTCTGCGGAGTTGATGCTGCGAAATTTCTCCCTCTTCTGCTTTTCCTCTTCGAAATCCTCTTCGAAGGCACTGCGCAGCCAACTCGTCAGTTGGGAGTCGTGATAAGGTGGCTTCTGGTTTTTGAGAAAGCGATCCAGGTCCTGCGCAAGCTCCGAACCCCATTGATAGCGATCGTCCCGTTCGGCGGCCAACGCCTTGAGGGCGATGGCGTCGACCTCGGGAGGAATTTGGGGATTGACACTCGACGGCGGTTCCACGTCGGGATCGCCGATGAGCATCATCGTCTCGTATTGACTCGATGCGTTGAATAGGCGTTGATTTGTCAACAACTCCCAGAACAGGGTCCCCATTGCGAAGATATCGCTTCGATGATCGATCTTCTTCGCCCGCACCTGCTCCGGACTCAGGTAGCCGAACTTTCCCTTCATGACCCCGGCCTGGGTCTTCGTGCTCTGAGAAGTCGCCTTCGCAATCCCGAAGTCGATCACCCTGACTCGTCCATCCCAACTGACGAGAATATTCTGAGGTGAGATGTCCCGGTGAATGATCCCCAGCGGTTGCCCGTTTTCGTCCGTCTTGCGATGGGCATAATCAAGCCCCTGTGCCACCTCTCTCATGATGTGGCAGGCCAACTCGACGCTGAGGACCGTCTCGCGGCGCCGGACCAGCTTCTGAAACGCCAGCAGATCTTTGCCGGCGATGAACTCCATGACGATATAGTGACTGGTCTGAAATTGCCCCAACTCGTAGGTATGCACGATATTTGGATGGTCGAACTGCACGGTCAGCCGCGCTTCGTCGACGAACATCTTGATGAATTCCACGTCTTCCGCAAGATGGGGCAAAATGCGCTTGACGGCGAAATACCGGTCCGGATCGGGGGCGTTGAGCGGCTTGGCCCGAAACACCTCGGCCATACCGCCGACACTGATCCGCTCGAGGAGACAAAATTTGCCGAAAAGAAGCGGACGATCCAAAACCGAGACCTCGAAGAGGGGTAGTTGCGGTGATCGGGATTTGAATATGCTACGTCACCGCGCGGGCGTAGTAGTGGCGGAGTATAAAATCACGCCTCGCAACCCGTCAACGTGGACGAATGTCGAACCCCGACGAAGATTGATTCGCTGGACAATCAAAGAGTGACGATGCAGCTTGTCCACGACATCCATCCCTTCAGGACACAGCCGAGTGTGCCACGTGAGCTCCGACGACATCTCGAATCGAAAGCGCGACCACCTGCGATTATGCGCCGAACAAGACGTAGAAGCCCGACTGAAGACCAATCTCCTCGACGCCGTGGAGTTATTCCACGACTCCCTGCCCGAGCTGTGCCTTGACGATGTGGACCTGTCGACGACTCTCTTCGGTCGTAGACTGCAGGCCCCACTGTTGATCACCGGGATGACCGGAGGCGCGGAGGACGCACGGCGCATCAACCGGCAACTCGCTACGGTAGCCTCCGAGTTTGGCCTCGCCATGGGCGTAGGGAGCCAGCGCGCCATGGCTGACGATCCGGGGCTGGTCGATACCTATCGGATCCGCCAATACGCACCGAATATCCCGATCCTTGGAAATCTGGGCGCCGTGCAGGCCGCCCAGATGAGCACCGACGCCGTCGCCGAGCTATGCGAGGCCATCGACGCCGACGCCCTGGGGATCCACCTCAACCCCGGCCAGGAGCTCATCCAGCCCGAGGGGGACCGCGATTTTCGCGGCTGCCTCGACGCCATCGCCCGTCTGGTCGACGAGCTATCCCTGCCTGTGGTGGTCAAGGAGACCGGGTGCGGGCTCTCCCCATCGGTCCTCGATCGGCTGGCAGCGATCGGCGTGGAGTGGGTGGACACCTCCGGCGCCGGCGGAACGACCTGGATCGGCGTAGAATCACGCCGCGCCTCCGATAGCGCCGCAGATCTTGGCGAGCTGTTCTGGGATTGGGGCATTCCCACGGCAGCCTCCATTGTGTACGCCCGTCGCCGCGGGTTTCGCGTCATCGGGTCCGGGGGGCTGCGAAACGGCCTTCACGCAGCAAAGGCCATTGCCCTCGGCGCCGATCTGGCCGGCATGGCCCTTCCCTGGCTTCGAGCTGCCCACGATGAGGGCATCGAGGGCGCGCGCCGCTACGCCCGCGCCGCCACCGACGCCCTGCGCACGGCAATGGCCCTTACGGGCAGCGCCGATCTGGACGGCCTGCGCAACGCAGACCGCCTCCTCGGTCCCAGGCTGCGACGCTGGCTTGACGCCGGCGAGAACAGAGATAACTCGAACGAAAGTTGACTCCCTCCCCCGCCAGAGATGTGGGACCTGCGTGGGACTACGACGAATGAAGCCCCATATGTGGGCTCTTTCCCGACACCTAGAAAGAAGAAAACCCCGCGGTTGCGGGGCTTTCGGGGAAGCGGGAGAGGGGATTCGAACCCCCGACTTCGACCATGGCAAGGTCGCACTCTACCACTGAGTTACTCCCGCATAATCTGTCGGTCGCTTTGCGACCGGGATGGGGTTTATAGAAGGCGTCACACCTGCTGTCAACCCTATTTCTGCGCAAACTGCTGCCCTTCACACAAACCCCGAGGGCTGTCTCTTATTCGATACGGCCCCGAGGATTCTCAATAGTCGTCGTAGTAGTCGTCGTAGTAGTCATCGTAATATTCGTCGTCGTAATATTCGTCGTCGTAATACTCGTCATCATAGAAATCATCGGAACCTGCGCCTCGATACTCGTCAGCGCTCACCCCGCCGAGTTCTCGCTGCCGTTCCCCGAATTGATCCTGCAACCGTCGCTGAATGTCTTCACTGACGTGAATCCCCGGTGCCGTCTCGATGACGCCATCCCGGTTGCGAAGTACTCTCGACGTCTGCTCGATGTCGCGCCGCCTGAGCTGTCGGGCGAAGTCTTCGTCCAGGTTCTCCATGCTCTCAACCTGGCGCCGAACTCGCTCCTGTGCCTCCCGCTGGGAGATCGGTTCCCCTCGGCTGTCGGCGACAACATTCTGCCCGTCGATATCATCTCGACGAAGGGGCTGGATACGTTGCTGGGCGTCTCGACGTTCGTCACGCGCCGAGCTTTCCTGTTCCTCTTCGGCCTGTTGACGGGGAGGAGGTGATACTTCCGCCGCCGCCCCCTGTTGAGCCTGAGCATCACCGGCGGCAGCCACGCTCCCCCCGGCATAGGGTTCGAAGGCCGGCCCCTGCTGTGCGATCGAATCGGCATCGACGTCTTCTTCCTCGTCGCCGTCGATCACCAACAATGCGAACCCCGTTGCCCCAACAGTCAGCAACAAAACAGCCAATAAGGCGGCGGGCCAATTCTTGCCCCGTCGTGACGAGGTCCCCTGCGAACCCGCCGGTGCGTCATCTCCCACGATTTCGAAGCTCGCATAATCGGAGTCCCGGGTGGTGACGTCTTCCGGGACCATCGAAGAATGCCTGCTCTTCCCGGTGCGTTTTCTCATGGCTGTCTCGACTCTCTTGCTGGCTGAAGCGAAGCCTGCTCTCCCTGTTGAACGGCGATCATAGCGACTGGTATGGCGAAACGAAAGCCGGCGCACTTCCATTCCTATTTATGAACAATCGCGTCCTGCTCCCATACAACCACGAAGGGCCCCGGCAACTGCCGGAGCCCTGGATAGCAGACCGTCCGATCGTGCCGAATCAGACTCCCATCTTCTTAATCGCCGATCGAATGATGACGATGCCGCCCTTCGATCCGGGAATGCCTCCCTTGACCAACACTGCGTTGTCTTCTTCCATGGTGCCGGCGATCTGGAGATTCTGAATGGTCACCGTCTCGTTTCCATACTGACCGGGCATCTTCATCCCCGCCAATACACGTGCCGGATCGGCAGACATTCCGATCGACCCGCCGTGACGAAAATATTCATGAGTTCCGTGAGTGGCCGGAAAACCGGCGAAGTTATGGCGCTTCATCACTCCCGAAAATCCCCGGCCCTTCGACGTGCCCGTCACATCGACCCAGTCTCCCAGGTCGAAGAGTTCGGCGCCCAACTCCTGGCCCACCTCGTAGTCGTCCAGGGCCTCTTCGGGCACCCGAATCTCACGCACATGACGCCGTGGTTCCTCGATGCCCGCTTGTTGAAAGACACCGACGCGGGGCTTGTTGAGACGCCACTTCGGCTCCTTGCCCTCTTTTTCGAGCTTCTTGACCTTTCCGAAGCCCAGCTTCAGCGCCGAGTACCCGTCCTTTCCATGGGCACTCTTCTTCTGAATGACGACGTTCTTCTCCACCTCCACGACGGTCACCGGGACCCGGTTTCCCTCGTCGTCAAAGACTTGAGTCATTCCCACTTTTCTACCGATCAATCCTTTCATTGCATGCCTCCTCGAACTGAGTTCTGTTCCCGACAGGGAACGAATAAAATACCCCTCACCGCTCTTACCTCGTTGGGCATTGGAGCGAGGGCCCATTGTTCGGGCCTCGGGGGCGAAGCGTGTCCTCGGCGACGCAGATAGCTGCCTCGCCAGAGGGCGGGCATCTTTAATGCAACTCCCCCTGCCCGTCAAGTTGTGACGTTCAACCTCTGCAGGAGCAACGGCGTCCCACTGGCCATTTCCCCATAGATCGGTAAAGTGTCCTCCCCGCCCATGGGGACGCAGAATGAATCCACTGCGCACCTCGGCCTCTCGATAGCTCGTGGGGCGAAGGGATAGATACGGTTTTTCCTTCACTATTGCCCCGAACCACCGCGGTATTTTCTGTGAACGTCGTCTCCTCCAAAAGATACCTGGCGAGTTGGTCGGCTCCGATCGTCCTGGCGCTGGTCCTGGTGCTCGTCGGTTGTTCATCGACCCCTGATGAGGAGCCGACACCCCAGGAGTGGATGGAGCAATACCTTGACGCCATGCGCCAGGACCCGGACGCAGCGCAGGCCGAGCTGGAGCGGCTCACCGCGTCGGCGCCGTCCAACGATCAGGCGCGAAATCTTCAATTCGAGCGGGCCCGCAAATTCCTGCGCTCCGACGACGTCGAGAGGGCGAGGGAGGTTCTCGAGGCGATCTGGGACGAGGAGTCCGGTGATGCCGTGGCCAGCCGTGCCGTCTACGAACTGGCCCGGATCGCCCACGACGTCGACGAAGACTTCGATCAGTCCTATGATTATCTGCGCCTCGCCATCGTAGAGACCCCCCCCTGGGCGGGAGCCGACTTCTCACTGGACTACCTCCTTCGCCACCAGCGTCACCCCGAACGCCATCAGTGGCTGGAAGACGAACTTCGCCAGATGGCCGATGACGTGGAAGACGATCGGATGGCCGCACGCCTTCACCTGGAACGAGGGCTCCTCCTGGCCGACGAGCTGCGTCATCCGGAGCCTGCACGTCAAGCGTTTCTGGCCGCCTACCAACGCTGTCCAAACTGCGCCGCCACCGATGACGCCCTCTTTGAGATGGGCCAACTGTACGAGCGCTTCGAAAAATGGGACGCCGCCGCCATGGCCTACGCCGTCGTGGCCGCCCGCGTCAAACCGGCGTCCTTCGTCGGCACCTACACTTCCCATCGTGCCGCCGCCGCCCGCTATCATCTCGGAATCCTGGAGTTGTTGCACCGTCGTGACTACGACGCCGCAGCCGACCACTTCCAGAGGTTTCTCGACGACTTTCCCAATCATCGCTATACCGACGACTCCGCCTGGCATCTGGTCCGGATCGAGGAGCTGCGCGAAGACGATGAGGCCCACCGCCGAGCGCTGGATCGCTTTGTAGAGGAATTTCCCCACAGCCGCCACGCCGAACGGGCCCGACTCCAACTGGCAAAGATGCGATGATACGTATCGAGAACATCACCAAATATCACGAGGGGCGCATCGTCCTCGACGATATCTCCCTGGAGATTGAACAGGGTTCGAACGTCGGCCTCATCGGACCCGGCGGCGCCGGAAAATCCCTCTTGCTGAAGATCGTCTGCGGACTCGTAGAACCGGACGACGGACGGATCCTCATCGAAGATATCGACGTTCACTCTTTGAGCCCCACGGAGCTTGCAGATCTGCGCTTTCGCATCGGCATGCTCTTTCAGAACTACGCACTCTTCGATTTTATGAACGTCGCCGAAAATATCAGCTTTCCCCTTCGCCAGGCCGGCACTTACTCCGAGGAGGAGATCGAAGCCGCCGTCGAGCAGGCCCTCATCGACATCAGCCTCCCCGGCATCGGACACCTCTACCCCAACGAGCTAAGCGGAGGGATGAAAAAACGCGTCAGCTTCGCACGGGCCGTCATCCGACGCCCTCCGATCCTATTTTATGACGACCCCACCGCCGGCCTCGACCCGGTGACGAGCTCGAAGATCTTCATCCTCTTGGAGAAGATGAAGATCGAGGGCGGCGTCACCTCCGTGACCATCAGCCATGATATCGGAGGCATCAAGGAGATCTGCGAGCGCTTCGCCATGCTCGATGAGGGAAAGCTCATCTTTCAGGGCACTCCCGAAGAGATCGACGCCTGTGAGATTCCCGTCGTCCAGAAATTCTGGCAGGGTTATAGCGACGACGAACTCGACACCTGAACCAGCCACCACCTCTTTATGCATCGACTCACCACTCCCATACGGGGCCCTCTCAAAGCTGTGGGGCAGAGCTTTCTTAAGTGGGCCAACATCATCGGTGGTCTTCTGATCTTGACCTGGCGGATCCTGGTCTGCTTTCTGCCCTGGAAGTGGGACTTCGACGGCCCTGAGATCTGGCGCAATATGTACCGCGTCGGCGTCCAGAGTTTTCCCATCGTCGTCGTCACCGCCGTGCTCGTCGGCGCCATCATGGTCATTCAAAGTGGTCTGTATATCGAGCAATACCAGGCCCACGGACTGTTGGGTTGGGGTGCCGGATATGCCATCTTGCGCGAGGTGGGTCCCATTCTTATCGGCCTGATGTTCTCCGGCCGGGTCGGGGCCAATAACACCGCCGAATTGGGCACGATGAAGGTCACCGACCAGATCGACGCCCTTCGCGCCCTGGCCATCGATCCTGTTGCCTATCTGGTGGTCCCCCGCTTTATCGCCATGCTGGTGATGATGTTCCTGCTGGTGGTGGTCGGAAACTTCACCGCCCTCGTCGGTGGAGCCGTCACCAGCCAGTACCTGCTCGGTGTGGATATGATGCTCTTTTATCAGAGCGTCGTCACCTACGTACTGCTCGACGATCTCTGGCACGGACTCATCAAGTCCGTGATGTTCGGCTTCGCCATCGCCATCATCTCCTGCTACTTCGGACTGGCCACCCGCGGTGGGGCCGTGGGCGTGGGACGGGCCGTCAACGCCTCCGTCGTCGGGAGCGCCATCGCCATCTTCGCCATCGACTACTTCATGGCCTTCAGTGCGCTGTAGTCCTACGACGAAAAAAGGCCGACCCCTTTCGGGGCCGGCCTCCTTCTTCTCGCACTCTATCTCACCTCAGCATTGCTCGCTATCATCGGGGTGGACGCAGAGCCACTGCTCCAACGTATTGGAGAAGCAACAACTGTGGGAATCGCCGGGGCAGCAAATTCCCGTATCATCCGGTCCCGTTCCCGTATCACAACACACCGTACCCACACCGCAATCGGGGTTTCCGTCACAGCCCTGACATCCGTCGGGAGTACAGGTGAGACCAAACTCGCAGTCCTCGTCCGTCATGCAGTCCCCGCAGGTGCCGCCGGAGACGTTGCATACGTCCTCGCCATCACAGTCCTCGGAGCTCAGACACTCCGCGCAGATGCCGTGATCCGTATTGCAGAATTCCTCTTCGCAATCGCTGGCGTCGAGACACTCCACACAGTCGCCGGAGTCGGTGTCGCACAACTCCCCGCCCGAGCAATCGTCATCGCTGGCACAGCCCGCCTCCACGCAAAATCCCTCGTCGCACTCCTCACCGTCGCCACAGTCACCGCAGTCCACAGTGCGATCGTCACCGCAGTTGTCCTCCAACTCAACAGAGCCACAACGGTCGGAATGATCGTCGCACAACTGCTCATCACTGATCGGATCACAGGCGTCTTCTTCCTGCACATCTTCCAGATCTCCGACGTCGGCGTCGCCGTTGCCGTTGCCGTTGCCCGTGTCATCGTCGCCATCGGAACAGGCGACGACACTGAGTGACAACAGTGACAATAACAGGATACATAATAAAGAGGTCAGTTTGTTTGGCAGCGTCTTCATGGCTCTCTCCAAAATCGCTAAGATACCGGTTTCGTTGAAAAGGTCGTCAAACGCCCGCGAGCGAATGAACGAATGAGAATTCGGCGGCCATCATAGGAGGAGTTGCCCTTCAAGACCAGCATCCCGGGAATGGATCGCCGTCGTTTGCACATTGCGCCCCCGGGCGGACAACCTGTACGTTGAGTTCGTAATAGCTTTGCTGGCTCAGCTTTCCATGCGATCGCCGCACCGAAGTTTCCACGCATCGACCTCCATGAGCGACAGACCCTCCACAGCCCCGCGCCGGGAACCGACGACGTTTCGTGAGTTTCTGGCCTCCCTGGGACGTCCCATCGTCGAGGTGGTCGAGACCGTTCGCGGCATCTTCCAGGTCTTCGGGCTCACTCTGTATTATCTGGTGCGCGGACGGACTCGGTGGAAAGCAATCTTCGAGCAACTCTACGAGGTGGGCAATCGGTCGGTGGTCTTCATCGCCGTCACCCTGGGCTTTCTGGGGATGATCCTCGTCTATCAGGCCGGCTATCAGGCCCAGCAGATCACAGGGGATCTGCAACTGCTGGGCGGACTCTTCCTGCAGCTCTTATTGCGCGTCTTCGCCCCCACCATCACGGCCATGATGCTCGCCACCCGAGTCGCCACCGGCATGGCCGCCCAGATCGGAAGCATGGTGGTCACCGAACAGGTCGACGCCCTTCGCATGAGTGCCGCCCAGCCCATCGACTATCTGGTGGTGCCCCGATTCATCGCCACCGTCATCATGAGCGTCGTCCTCACCATCTTCGCCGTACTCGTCGCCTATACCGCCGGGGCCGCCATCGCCCAGATTGCCTTCGGCCTGAACTGGCGTACCTTCGTAGATATATCCTTTGTGGGCTGGTTTGATGTCTGGATGTGTTTGACCAAGGCCGTAGCATACGGCATGGCCATTCCCATCATCGCGTGCCACGCCGGCCTCAACGTCTTCGGAGGCAGCGCCGGCGTCGGTCGAGCCACCACTACCGCCGTCGTCAACGCCAGCCTCGCCGTGGTGATCCTGGACTTCATCATCTCCGGGTTGGGCTACGTCATCTTGAGCATAATGGGCTGATTTGCGACCACATCTTCTCCACCATTTCCTATTCGTGACCGCTCTGTGCGGCGCGCTCTTTGCCACCTCCTTCGTCGCCTCCGAGGCGCACGCCGAAGAAGTGCACCTTCCCATCGTAGGTAGCCAATTTCCCACGGTGGGACTGGATATGCGCGCAGGTCCCATCCTGGACTGGTCCGGCGACAGCATGAGCGCTTCCGCCGTCGTCGGCCCCAGGGCCCGTGTCGGCCTACAGCATATCCTGACGCGCAGCTTCTCCATGAATCTCGAGGGGGCCTTCGGTGCCTCCTATCTCACCGATCATCCCGTGGCCTACGACGCAGACGGCCAATCCCAGATTGCTTTCGACTGGAGCATCGCCATCCTGGCACGCCATATGGCCATCGGCTCCGGATCGGGCTGGACCTTCGCCGGTGGCGCCCACTATCGCCGCGCCTCTCTCGACGTCGGTGCCCTTCTCCAATTCGGCGTCGAGGGTCGCCTCGGCTATCACGTCTGGACCAGCGACGACCGCTTCTTTATCGTCGAACTTGGCCTTCACGCCCCCCTCATCGAGGGCTTGAGCGTCACCCAACAGACTCAACAGCAATTCGACGAACAATCCCCCGAGGATTCATGGTATTTCCCCTCCATGAGCCTCGGCATTCAATGGGCCTTTTAGGTCCGATTACCTCCAACCCCACGTCTCCCCCCCATGGGTACGATCGAATTCAAAGGCATCTATAAGAGCTTCGGCGACAATCACGTCCTGCGCGGTGTCGACCTGCAGGTGGACTCCGGTGAGGTCTTCTTTATCATCGGCCAATCCGGTGCCGGCAAGAGTGTCCTGGTCAAACACCTCATCGGCTTGCTTCGGCCTGACCGGGGCCGCATTTTTCTCGACGGACAGGACGTCACGGACCTCAGGGAAAAGGAATTTTATCCCATCCGAAAGCGTTGCGCCATGGTATTTCAGAACTCCACGCTCTTCGACTCCATGACCCTTCTGGAGAACGTGGCCCTTCCAATCCGAAAGCATATGGGTGTAACGGAGGAACAAGCCCGGGAGATGGCCGGGGAAAAACTGAGATTGGTGGGCATGCAGCGCTACTCCGACCGCTTTCCCGCCGACTTCGGTGACGGCATGCGAAAGAAGGTCGCCATCGCCCGAGCGCTGACGCTCGATCCGGAATTCGTCATCTTCGACGAGCCCACCACCGGCATCGATCCCATCTCGGCGGCCATGGTCGACAAGCTGATTCGCCACCTCTCCGATCACGTCGGCGTCACCTCCATCGTCATCAGCCACGACCTGCGCAGCATCTTCGGCATCGCCGACCGCATCGCCATGCTCTATCAAGGAAAGCTCGTCCTCGACGGGACTCAACAGGACTTCAAACACAGCGACAACCCCATCGTCCAGCAGTTCATTAAGGGACTTCCCGAGGGACCGATGGAGGTCTGAGAAGGACGGCGGCGGGTCTCTGTTGAAAAAGCCCGCTACCCGCGCCACAATGGCTCCGATTCAACTCGATATTTCACCGCGACCTCTACTTCGTCGCATCCCCCCTTTCGCAGTCTCCGCCCATGCAAAAGAAAGAAACGGCCATCGAGGTCAAAGTCGGCGCTCTCGTCATCTTCGCCACGGGCTTGCTCGTCGCCTTCGTTCTCCTTCTGGGCGACGTGCGTTTCGGCGAACACTACGAGATCCACGTCCAATTCGAGACCGCCGGAGGCCTCAAACCCGGAGCCGAAGTGGCCATCTCGGGCATCCAGGTTGGAAACGTCCGCAGCGTGGACTTCGAAAAGAACGAAGATCCGACAGACGGACTTCCCGCCGTGGCCGTGCAGACCACTCTTCGCATCGACGAGGAATTTGCCGATGCCATTCGTGAGGACAGCAACTTCTACATCACCACCCGTGGAGTCCTGGGAGAACCATACGTCGAGATCACGACCGAATCCTTTGACGCCCCGATGGTCGACAGCGGCGCCGTATTGCGCGGGGTCGATCCCCCGCGCATGGAGATCCTCCTCGGCCAGGCCTCGGAGATGTTGGAGACTCTCCTCGAAATGCTTCGCGACGACCACGAAAACGTCAGCGAATTGGTGATCAATGCCTCGCGATTCTTTTATATTATGGCCGATGCCGTAGATGACAATCGCGAGTCTCTCGACGCCGCCCTCGCCGGTCTCGACGTCACCACCACCGAAGCCGCTGAGTTGATGACTCTCCTCAATGAATCCCTGGCCGACGATCGCCTCGATCGCATTCTCGGCGACGTGGAGGCCACCACCGGCAGCGCCCGGCGCATCGCTCACACCGTCGACGGCGACATCGATCCCATCCTCGCCGACGTCTCCGAAGCCGCCGCCAACGCTCGCGAGGTCACGGCCACGGCACAGCGCGTACTCGTCGACAACGAGGGGCGCATCGTCGCCACCCTGTCCAATGTTGAGGAGAGCACGGAAGACCTCAACCAACTCACCGGCGACGCCCTGGCGGTCATGGAAGTCGTCAAGGCCGGCGACAGCACGGCAGGCGCCCTCCTGGTGGAGCGCGAACTCTACGAGGACATGAAAGACCTGATGCGCATCATAAAGAACCAGCCCTGGCGCATCCTCTGGAAGGAATAGCGGCGCAAAGTGGTGTTACCCCCGCCAGGACCGCCGAAGAGTCTTTGAGACTTCTGTAGAGATCTACTGAAGCAGTTATACTTTGAAAACCGGATCCCTTTTGAGAATGACTACGTCCAACGTAGCCATCAACTCTTCTTCGGACGAAAAGCAAGGGAGATGGGGAGAGCCTAATAGTACAACATCACTTAGCTGCCGGTGCCCGACGTCAACGACGCCGAGGGTAACTTTCCTGGGCCTTTCGTTTGTACTGATACTGGCCGTTCGACCACTGCTCCACAATTGAAATGGCTAC
>SLPW01000612.1 GCA_007131755.1 Myxococcales bacterium
ATCGCGCCTGATTATCTGCACGTGGAAAACGCGCGGCAGGGTCTGCAGCTCGAGGTCGGCGGTGGCTGGCGAGCGGCTGACGCCGCCGAAACCGGCGTCGCGGAGGGAGTGCGATGAGCAACGGCTCGGCCACGGACAACGCATTATTGCTGGCCCTCGGTGGTGTGATGCGCCGGGAGATCGGCGCCGACAAATTATTCGCCCACGTCGTGGACTACCTGACGCAGACCCTTCGGGCCGATCGGGCGACGATCTATCTGTTCGATGATGCTCGTCGGGAGTTGGTCAGCGTCGCCGCCCATCTTCCGGAGATGAACGTCATTCGCGTACCCGTCGGCGAAGGTGTGGCGGGACATGTGGCGGCCACCGGTGAAGTGGTCAACGTTCCCTATTGCGAAGAGGACGCCCGGTTCTGGGATGGTATCGACGACGTTACGGGCTACCGCACGCGCTCCATGCTGGCCTGTCCCGTCTTCGACGACAGTGGCAAGATTGCCGGCGTCGTGCAGGTCCTCAACAAGGAGGACGGGACTTTCGACGGTGAAGACCGGTGTCTTCTGGAGTCCTTGGCCGCACAACTCGGGACACTGCTCGAGGAGACGACTCTGCAGCGGTCGTCGCGCTACGTGGAGGCTCGGTCCGACGAGGCGGCTACGAAAGAGGGTCCGGATCTGGACGAGACGATCAATCAGATCGTCGGTCGTGGGGAGGCGATGCGAGACGTGGTGGCAGACGTGCGGCGGGTGGCGCCGCTGGACGCCACGGTATTGTTGCGCGGCGAGTCCGGGACGGGGAAGACCCTCTTCGCTCGTGCGCTGCATCACAACTCGGAGCGCGCCGACGGCCCGTTCGGGGCCGTCGATTGCACCTCCTTTCCGCAGGGGTTGATGGAGAGCGAGCTCTTCGGACATGAGCGCGGCGCCTTCACCGGCGCTCACGCCCGGCGCGCGGGGAAGGTGGAGGCCTCCGAGGGAGGGACGCTATTTCTCGATGAGATCGGCGACGTCCCGCTCGATCTGCAGGGGAAGTTGTTGACCCTCGTCCAGGAGCGCACCTATTGCCCCGTGGGCAGCTCCCGGCGACGCCGGGCGGACCTGCGTCTCGTCGCGGCCACGAATCGAAATCTGGAGGAGCTCGTCCGGAAGGGAAAGTTTCGCCAGGATCTATATTATCGGCTTCGCGTCGTCGAGATCGAGCTTCCCCCGCTGCGCGAGCGCGGTGACGAAGATCTGCTGCAATTGGTGGAGTATTTCGTCCACCGCGCCGCCCGCCGCCACGGTCGCCCCGTCGACGGGGTGCGCGACGACGCCCTGGAGATGCTGTTGGAGCACGATTGGCCCGGAAACGTCCGGGAGCTCAAAAATTGCCTGGAGTCGGCGGTCATCTTCTGCGACTCCGAGATCACGCCTTCCACCTTGTCTATCCCCGATCGCCAGGCGACCTGCAAGGTGCGCTCCCTGAAAGGGCGATGGGCCGACCAGTCCGGCGACGCCAGGGCCCCTCATCCCTTCGCCGACGAGCCGACCTTCCAGGAGTTGGAGGCCCGCTACATCGCCCATCTTCTGGAGGAGCACGGTGGAAACCGATCTGCCTGCGCCCGCATCTTGGATATTGGACGAAATACGCTGCTCAGAAAGATTCGCAGCTACGGATTGGAGGATTGAATGAGAAGAGATTCTGCTCTGTTGGTTCTGACGTATCGAATGAGAGAGCGCCCATGAAACGCCTGGCAACCCCGTATAAGCGGGTCGACGACTTCGATGGCTACGACGCCATAGTGATTGGCTCCGGTATTGGTGGGCTCGGGGTGGCGGCCCTGCTCTCACGACTGGCCGGAAAGCGGGTCCTTGTGCTGGAGCGCCACTACGAGCCCGGTGGGTATACGCATACCTTCCGGCGTCCGGGATACGAGTGGGACGTGGGCGTCCACTACGTGGGAAGCGTTCATCCGAAGACTCTGCTGGGCAAATTTCTGGATCTCATCACGGACGGCTCGCTCAAGTGGGAGCCGATGGGTGAGGTCTATGATCGCATCGTGGTCGGCGATGAGCATTATGACCTTCCGGCAGGAAGGGAGAACCTGCAACGACAGCTCATCGAGTATTTCCCCGACGAGGCGGAAGCGATCAGAGCTTATTTTCGCCTCCTTCGAGAAGCGGCCGCTGCGTCAGGGCCCTATTTTCTGTCCAAGGTGCTCCCTCCTCCTTTGGTCCATGCGTTGCGCCCGCGCCTTCTGGAGCCCTTTTATCGGTTCTCGAGCCGCACCACCCGGGAGGTGCTCGAGGAGCTCACCGACGACCAGCGGCTCATCGCCGTACTCACCGGGCAGTGGGGTGACTACGGGCTTCCGCCGGCGCAGAGTAGCTTCGCGATGCACGCCATGTTGGTGACCCACTATATTCACGGGGCTGTCTATCCCGTCGGGGGCTCGCGGCGCATCGCCGAGTCCATCGTCCCCGTGATCGAGGCTTCCGGTGGTCGTATCCTGGTGCGCGCCGAGGTGGAGGAGATCCTCGTCGAAGGAGGCCGCGCCCGGGGCGTGCGCATGAGTGACGGGAGGACGCTCTTCGCGCCCCATGTGATCAGCGGCGCCGGCGTATTCAACACCTTCGAACGCCTCCTGTCACCGGCGACCGCGAGAGAGCACGGACTGCCGGGCAAGCTCGAGAAGATCCAACCCTCGGCGGCCCACCTCTGCCTGTATCTGGGCCTCGAACATACCGCCGAAGAGCTCGGTCTGGAAAAGACGAACCTCTGGATCTACCCCGACGAAGATGTGGAGGAGCGCCTCCAGCGAGCCTACGAAGATCCCGACGAGACGCTGCCCCTGGTCTATATCTCCTTTCCGTCAGCGAAGGACCCGGACTTCGGGCGCCGCTTTCCCGGCAAGGCCACGGTCGAGATGATCACCGTGGCCCCCTTTTCTCAGTTCGAGAAGTGGCGGGAGACGAATTGGAAGAAGAGGGGCGAAGACTACGAGGCGTTCAAAGAGCAGTTGAGCCAGCGCCTCCTCGAAGAGCTGTACCGACAGTTGCCCCAGTTGCGAGGAAAGATCGCCTATTATGAACTCTCAACGCCGCTGAGCACTCAGCATTTTATGAATTATCACAGTGGCGAGATCTATGGCATCGACCACAGCCCGGAGCGCTTTGAGCAGGAGTTTTTGCGCCCCCCTACGCCCATCAAGGGGCTCTATCTGACCGGCCAGGACATCGCCACCTGCGGCGTCGCCGGGGGACTCTTCGGCGGAGTCCTCACGGCTGGCTCGGTGCTGCTGCGCAATCCGGCCTGGTGGCCGCGCCTGCTGGGGAATCTTCTCTGACGCTCCGGGTCCGAATCCAGGCCCGTGGGCTGCGAAAATTCTACGCAGGTCGAACAACGCCATCGAAGGCAACCCTTCCGGATTTTCTGTGTGCGATGGGCGCAGGCGGTGCAGCGTCGGTCGTAGTTGAACCAGGTGGCGAGCTCCGTATGGCGGAGCCTGGTCGAGCATTCGACGCACTCGAAGGCGTCGAGGCGGGGGAGGATAAAGTTAATGATGATTCTATGCTGACGTTCCGTCAATTTATCGGGGTTTTCGATGTCCACGCATTGGCGTGCCACGAGGTTGGGTGGAGCGTTGGGGTTTTGCTCCGTGTCAAAAAAAACGTCGTGGTCCAGGCACAGGTCGATGGCGTCGATGATGTCGAGCCAGGTCATCTCGTCGTTTTGAAAGGTCATTTTTTTCTCCTCAGGAAAGGAATGTCGCAAATGGGGGCCTTGACGGCCTCCGCTGGGGAACCAAACGCAGGTCGCCCCCCGCAACTTCGGTGGCCGAAACTTCGGGGGGCGATCACTGTCTGGACGAGACGTACGCAAATGGCGCACGCTAAAAGTGGAGGCACAGACTAAACTGTGCCTCCTCCTCGATTGTTAGAACCATTATAACGCAACCCAAGGGGGTTTTTAATCCTCAATTGCACGACCTGGCCGAGGAGCCCGGTTTGGGGCGTAGGGGAGGTTCCCGGGACACCGACCAACGCCATCGAAGGAAGCTCTCGAATGACAGTTTGCGCCGAAGCTGAACTCGGCGGGTAAGGGGGCGGGAGGCGGGCATCGCCACTGTCCCATGTCCATAAAGTGGCAAAGGGTCGGTCCGTGTCTATGGTCTTGCCGTCGGTCTTCTTCACCTCGGCATCCCCGGAGTTGAATTGCGGGGACGTCGCCTGTCCGTGGCCGAAGCATTCCTGTCACAACTCATAGGGAGTCTCACGCCGTATTCGTCTCGTAGGAGCATACGCCTATGGAGTCCGATACGCAGCAAACCTCGTCGGATCAATCCAATTGCGCCGGTGGATGTGGTGGCCCCTCCGGCTGCGCCGGGACCACGGCGCGACCCACAAGACCGGCCACCTGGCCCCGGGGTGCGCCGCCAAATTCGCATGTGATGGCCAAACCCACCGGTGCGGTGTGCAACCTGGACTGCAAGTATTGCTTTTTCTTGTCCAAGGAGGCGCTCTATCCGGGCAGCCCCTTTCGGATGGCCGACGACGTCCTGGAGTTGTACGTCCGGCAGGTCATCGAGGCCCAGCGCGGCCCACATGTGACCATCGCCTGGCAGGGTGGTGAGCCGACTTTGATGGGGCTGGACTTCTTCGAGCGGGCGGTGGAGCTGGTCGAAAAATACGGACGCCCCAAAATGAGCGTCGAGCACACCATTCAGACCAACGGCGTTCGTCTCGACGAAAAGTGGTGCACCTTTTTTCGCGACCATGGTTTTTTGGTGGGGCTGTCCATCGATGGGCCGCGGCGGATGCACGACGCCTACCGGGTCGACAAGGGAGGGCGCGGTACTTTCGACAAGGTCCTGCGCGCCGCCAACCTCCTCGGCGAATACCAGGTGGACTTCAACATCCTATGCACGGTGCACGCCGAAAACGCCGACCACCCACAAAAGGTCTACCGCTTTTTTCGCGACGAACTGGGCGCCGACTTCATCCAATTCATTCCCATCGTCGAGCGGGTCACCGAGGAGAGCCGGCAGGGGGCCAATCAGGGCTGGGCAGCCGGCAGCGATGCCCGACCGCTTTATACCCAGCGAGGTCGCCTGGTCACGGAGCGTTCCGTGGAGCCCGAGCAGTGGGGCCGGTTTCTGATCTCTGTCTTCGACGAGTGGGTAAGAAACGACGTCGGTCAGGTATTCTTGCCTCAATTCGAGGCGGCCCTGGCCAGTTGGATGCGCCTTCCACAGTCGATGTGCATCTTCGCCGAGACCTGCGGCAATGCCGTGGCGCTGGAGCATAACGGTGATTTGTACTCCTGCGACCACTACGTCGAGCCCGATTATCTGCTGGGAAATATCGGTGAGACTCATTTGCTCGAAATGCTCGCCACAGAGAAGCAGCGAGGGTTTGGGCGCGCCAAAAAAGAGACGCTGCCCCAATATTGTCTCGACTGCGAGGTGCGATTTGCCTGCCACGGAGAGTGTCCGCGCAACCGCTTTGTCGATACCCCCGATGGGGAGCCGGGGCTCAATTATCTATGTCAGGGGTATAAGGCGTTTTTCCGCCACATAGATAAGCCGATGCAGATTCTGGGGGGGCTGTTGCGCCGAGGCCGGGACCCGGCGGAGGTGATGGATATCCTCACAAAAGAGGAGCAGACAAGTCGTGGGACCCGCCGGCGACAGTCCAAAAGACGCCGACGACGGAGACGCAAATATTAATCCTCGCATCAAATCTCGGACGAATTCTCGCTGGTTGCGAACGACGTGGACTGCGTCGGCTGTCCTCGACGATGCTTCCAGCATCGCCTGCGGGAGCCTCCTTGTCCACGCCGCCCGCACCGGCGCGAGCTCTCCGCCTGAGACTTCACGCGAGGATTAGTAGAGGGGCAATTCGTGACTGACGATGATCCTATTGATGACAGAGAGAGAGAGGATATGACAAAAAAGCACTTCAACGGACGTCTGGCAATAGATGCTCGCGACGCCGAGCCCGACTGGTCGCCCTTCGCTCCGCCGCAGGCGCCCGAGGGAGCTCCCAATATCTTATATATTGTCTGGGACGATGTCGGCTTTGGCTGCTTCGACTGCTATGGGGGGCTGGTGGAGACCCCCAATATGACGCGCCTGGCCAATATGGGGCTTCGCTACTCTCAATTTCACACCAGCGCGCTGTGCTCACCGACGCGGGCCAGCCTTCTGACCGGGCGAGATGCCACCTCCAACGGCATGGCCTGCATCACCGAATTCGCTACCGGTTATCCCGGCTCCAATGGGCGCATCCCGTTTGAAAATGCGATGATCTCGGAGGTGCTCGTCGACCAGGGGTATAGCACCTATTGCCTGGGCAAATGGCATCTGGCGCCGGACTACGATATCCACGCCGCCGGCTCGCGACGTCAGTGGCCAGTGGGCCGCGGCTTCGACCGCTTCTACGGCTTTCTCGGTGGCGAGACCAACCAGTGGTACCCAATGCTGGTGCAGGACAATCAATCGGTGGAGCAGCCCTCCAGGCCCGAGGAGGGTTATCACTTCAGCAAGGATATGGCCGACAAGGCGCTGCAATATATCCGAAGCGCCGATGCCGTCGCCCCGGACAAGCCCTGGCTGATGTATTTCTCCCCCGGATGCGCCCACGCACCACACCATGTCTTCAAGGAATGGGCCGACAAATATAAAGGGAAATTCGACATGGGCTGGGAAAAATACCGCGAGCAGGTACTGGAGCGTCAGATCGAGATGGGCCTGCTTCCGGAGGGCACCGAGTTGTCGCCGCTCAACCCCTATGTCGACGAGACCGGACCCAATGGTGAGCCCTGGCCTGATGTGGACACGGTGCGCCCCTGGGGCAGTCTCGACGAAGATGAAAAGCGGCTTTTCTGTCGAATGGCCGAGGTCTACGCCGGCTATATTGACTACACCGACCATCAGATTGGCCGTCTGCTCGACTATCTGGAGGAGTCCGGCCAATTGGACAACACCATCATCGTCGCCGTCAGCGACAACGGGGCCAGCGGCGAAGGGGGACCGAACGGCTCGGTCAACGAGATGAAATTTTTTAGCGGCGTAGCGGATAGTCTCGAGGAGAATATGAAATACCTCGATGAGCTGGGGTCGCCAAAAACTTATAACCATATCCCCAACGGCTGGGCAGCGGCGTTTTGTACGCCCTTTAAGATGTATAAACGCTATAGCAATTATGAGGGGGGCATCGCCGATCCGCTCATCATCAGTTGGCCCGAGGGCATCGCCGCGCGCGGGGAGATCCGCCACCAATATTGTCACGCTGTCGATATCGTGCCCACCCTCTACGATTGCCTCGGCGTGGAGCCACCCGACGAGGTCCGCGGTTATACGCAGTCGCAGATCGAGGGCGACAGCCTGTACCACACTTTCGATGACGCCGACGCTCCCACCAAGAAGCACGCTCAGCTCTATTCGATGCTGGGCACCCGCGGGGTGTGGCATGATGGATGGTACGCCTCGGCGCTTCACCCGGCCATGGGCGGGTGGAGTGGTTTCGACAAAGATCGCTGGGAGCTATTCAACCTGGAGGAGGACCGCTCCCAGTGCCACGACCTTGCCGAGGAACACCCCGCCAAGCTCGAAGAGCTCAAAAATATCTGGGCCATGCTCGCCGGGCGTTACGACGCGCTTCCCCTCGACGATCGTATCCCGCTGGAGTTGATGGCTGTCGAGCGGCCCACTCCGGCGAAGGCGCGGGATGAATACGTTTACTACCCGCACACCGAACCGGTGGGCCAGGCGGTCTCGGTCAGCACCACCCAGCGCTCCTATGATATCGCCGCCGAGGTCACTGTCGACGAGGGCGAGTTGCCCGACGGGGTCATCTTCGCCCAGGGCAGCAGCACCGGGGGACACACCCTCTACGTCAAGGAGGGCCGACTGCATTACGTCTACAACTGGCTCGGGGAAGTACAGCAAAAGATCAGCGCTTCCGAGCCCCTCAAGGCGGGCAAATATATCCTCGGGGTGAGCTTCGAGGTGCAAGAGCGCGATGAGAATCAAAGCCCTATTGGCCCAGCTCGGCTATTTATCGACGAGGAAGAGGTGGCCTCGGAGAAAATCAAAACCCAGCCAGGCTTCTTCGGCCTCGAGGGGGTGGTCACCGTGGGGCGCGATACCGGCAATCCTGCCAGTGACGACTACGAGGCGCCCGACGAATTTAGGGGCGGCGTCGTGGAGAAGGTGATCGTCAACGTCCATGGGGAGCCCCACCGGGATCCGGAGAAGGAGGCCGAGCGCGCGTGGCGTCGGGATTAACTAGATGGCGTCCGGAAATGTGGCAGCGTCAATGGTGACGCTGGAGCAAAGCGGCTCGATGACGCCTACGGGGTGATGGGTAGTGGGTAAAGTGGGTAAGAGAAAAAGAATAATCCCGTAGGTAGAATGAGTGGGTGAGGATGGACGCCTTCAATCTTACGCTGGTCCTGGAAGTCATCTTTTTGATCACGGCCATGAACTATATTGGCCTGTCCGTGAGTTGGAAGGAGGCTCGCGAGGTGGTGCGCGATCGCCGGCTGGTTGTGCGCGCTCTCATCGCCAACCTGGTGCTGACGCCGCTGCTGGCGATTGCCCTGATCATCATCTTCCCCATGCCCGTCGAGGCCCAGGTGGCCATCTTTTTGTTGGCCTTGGCCCCGGGCGGGCTCAACGCGCTGCAGTTCTTGACCCGAATCGATGGGCACCTGGCCCAGGCAGCAGAGATGCTCTTTGTGCTGACGCTTGTGGCGCTGGTGGCGACGCCACTGGCGGTGGCATTGGCGCCGCTGCCGCGCCAGCCAGGTGGGCTCACCGCCACGGCGACGGTCTTGGCCTTTTTGGCGGCGGCCATCATACCGCTGGTGCTCGGCGCCCTGGTGCGCCGGTCGTGGCCCCGGCTGTCCGAGAGGCTTATGCGTCCGGTCAACCTGGTGTCGAGCTTGTCCTTTGTCGCTGCCATGGTTGTCGGCAACTCCCTCAAGGTGGAAGCCGGCCGGGGTCATCGACGGCAGCGTGCTCACGGCGTTGATCTTCTTTGTGAGCGGCACCATGCTCATCGGCTGGTTGATGGGCGGAAAAGATCACGCCGATCGCCAGCTTCTGGCAACGGTCACGAGTATCCGCAATGCCGGCCTATGTCTGCTCTTTGCGATGACGTTATTTCCCGGACGCGGCGTCAACGACGTCGTCCTGGCTTATGTGCTGTTGATGATTCCCCCCAACGCCGTCATCACCATCGCCGGCGTGGGCCGCGAATATCGTCGACAGAAATCCGGATCCGAAGCCGGCGACGCCTGAGCAGGTCAGCGCAGCGCTATAGGCGCCGTCGAGGGGATTCTATCGGACACGCTCGATGTCGTTGGGCACCCACTCCTTGTTCAAGATGGGCTCCAGTGGAGCGTAGAGTCGAAGCAGGGTAAACCAGCCCTCGTCGGGGTTGGTCTTGATCCAGTTGGGCTCAAACCCCTCGGGGGCCTCGGGGCCGATATAGAGGTCCACCGAGCCATCGTCGTTGGTGATGAGTTCTTCGTCGGTGCTCGTGATCGTCGCCCGACGCTGGTCGGTCTGTACGAAGGAGCGCGTCCTGGTGGAGTAGACGGGAAATTGCCAGAACTGTCCCACGGGCACGTCGGCGGGCATGGTGAACCGGTAGAGATTCGAGCCGTTTAACGGGTCGCCGTTGGCGTCGCGGAAGCTGCACAGCGGGAATTGGCCCGTGCCGGGCCGGGCCGGGACCCGGTGGGCGAAGTTGGCGATGAGGAAGTGCCAGCCGCCGGCGCGGGCTTCGATCTCTTCGTAGTTCTCAGGCAAAAACCGCGGGTCCTTGTTGCGCAAAAAGAGCTCCCACTGGCGGTTTTCGTAGACCGGCTCGGAGGCGCGATTTCGAAAGGCCATGGAGAGAACGATGGCCTCGGCCGTCTCCGCGGCGCGATCCAGAATGCCTCGAGCGCGCTCGTCGGGGTGAAAGCCCTCGCCGGGCACAAGACCGAGTCGGCGCATATTGCCCAGATAGGGATGGGCTTCGGCTGGCAACCGGTCGCGCTCGACGACCTCGGCGAGCCAGTCGAAGGCCCGCGCGTCGCGGGGCCAATTCTGGGAGAATGGTCGATCGCCGATGAGTAAGTAGGCCTGTTCTCGAGGAGCGTCGGCTTCGGCCAGCGGGTAATAGCGGGCATCTTGGGCCAATTCGGCGGCCGCTTCGACGCCTCCCTCGCTGGCCGGAAAGGTGCGGAGCAGGAAATAGAGCAGGTCCGAGTACAGCGCGCGGACCGGAAAGTAGCCATCGGGTATATCGCCGTCGTGATCGCGGGGGACGATCAAGAATTTGCCGCCCTGGCCGCCGTCGGGGCCGACGTCGCCGATATCCTCGTAGGCACGCATGCTGATATCGTAGATATGACCGCGACAGCGAGCCGGGGCCTCGACGACCCAGGGCCCTTCGCTGAGGTCCATGATCCGCGAGCCCGCATAAATGACCCCGTCATTGGCCGTCCTGACCTCATGCTGGGGCTGGACGAGCTTATCGAAGATAACCAGGGAGCGTTCATCGCCGCCCAGTTTGGCACAGCCTTTCTCGAAGGCCAGGCCGCTGAGATAGGCGTAGCCCCACACATAAAACTGCACGGCCGCCTGAAAGTCGTATTCGTAAAAGGCGTCCCGGGCGGTCTCGACTGTGGGGTATCCGCCTTCGTAGTTGGGCTCGGGCAAACGGTGAGATTCTATGTGGCGGTCCATGAGTTGCCTCCGGGTGGGGGAGAGCGGTGTTGAAGAGAGGCGAGCCGCTTATGGCCGACGCGGTGACGAAGCCGACGATGGCCCTCCTTTCGTGTGCCATAATCCATCTCCTCACAGCAGACCGGCCAAACAGGCGAAAGCTAAGGAGGATCTTGGGGGAGGGCAAGTGTTTGAGGACAAAATAGGAAAATGGGTTTATGGGGCACTCGACGGACGTTCCTCGCATACCGACCAGGGCCATCGAAGGCAGCCCCCAAATGGTAGTTTGCGCCGTCGTGCAGGTGCCCACAATAGAGGGAGGTGGGACAACCCGAGGCGTTGTTTGACCCAAACGACGTCGACTCAGGACGGACGGGGCTCCTTTTACCCAGGTTTTTGCGCAAGGTTTGCGAGCGCAATAGGTGACAGGAAATGACCTGCGCTCTTCTTTTCGCAGCCTGCAACCTGTTGGTTTTTTCGTGGAGTGAGTCGAGCCACAGGATCAATCGCCCGGAAAAGGGACGGGCACCGGGGTGTCGATCCAGGCGGTGCCGTCACCGAGGCGGCCGTCTTCGTTTACTCCCCAGGCAGCAACAGTGCCGTCTTCGCGCAGAGCGAGTGTGAAACGGTTTCCGGTAGCGACGGCGATCCAATCGCCTTCGTCGCCAACACGGACGGGCTGGTTGCGAGCTTCTTCATCTCCAAGCCCAAGTTGGCCCCACAAATTTGCGCCCCAACACCAGAGCGTCTGACCGTCACGCAGGCCACAGGTGTGGTTGCGGCTTGCCGATACGGCTGTCCAGTCGCTGCCTCCCCCCACCCGGGTCGGTTCATCACGCCCTTCATCGTTGCCCAGTCCAAGTTGACCGTGGTCGCCCCGGCCCCAGCAATAAAGGGCACGGCTGTCGTCGATGGCGCAGGTATGATGGCGCCCAGTGCTTACGCCCGTCCATTGGTCGCCATCGTCGCCAACCTGTGCCGGGAAGAAGTGATCTTCATTGTCGTCACCGAGACCGAGCCTGCCGAAGCGACCGGCTCCCCAACACCAGAGACTTCCGTCGTTCTGGATTCCACAACTGTGCTCCTCGCCGACGGAAATGGCGCTCCAATTTCGGTCACTCTCTACCTGCTGCGGAGAATCCACAGTGAAACCCAAGTCGTCTTCTGCTCCGAATCCGAGGCGACCGTCCTCGGTGGAGCCCCAGCACCACAGAGATGCGTCATCGTCAATTCCGCAACTATGAAGAGCTCCGGTGACCAGCGACGTCCAACCACTGTCGGCATTGACCGCCTGGGGAATGCTGACCAATTCGGAGTCGAATCCGGAATCGCCGTTTCCGAGTGCACCGAAGAGTGCTGTTCCCCAACAATGGGCTCTTCGGTCGTCGGTGGACAACCCACAGGAATGACTTCCCCCGGCGGAGACGGCCTCAAAGGATGAGTCACCGTCAATCGGTGTCGGTGCGGGGCGATTGCTCCGGTCACCGCTGCCGAGTTGTCCTCCCGTTCCCCGGCCCCAGCAGACGGTGTCGTCGGCGGCGACAGCGCATCCATGTCTGGAGCCGGCAGTGATATGTGTTACGCCCGGCGGGGTGTCCAGTGTGACCGGTTCGAGCTTCTTGCCGCCATTCATGCCCGTGCCGAGCTGCTGGGCGTCCTGTGACCCCCAGCACATTAGCTGTCCATCGTCGGTGATCGCACAGAAGTGCTCAGATCCGCTCGTGGCCAATACTTTCCAGTCGTGGTCCGACGAGACCTGGACGGGGCGAAAACGGCTGATGGTATCCCCGACGCCGAGCTGGCCGACGGAATTATTGCCCCAACACCACAATTCATTTCCCTCGCGCAACCCACAGGTAAAGCCGTCACCGGCGGAGATGGTGGACCACTGCGAGGAGATTCCCACCCTTGCGGGCTCTTCTCGGGTCTCGGTGTCGTCATGGCCCAGTTGGCCCTCGCTATTATGGCCCCAGCACCACAACGAGCCATCGGTGCGGGTGGCACAGGTATAATTTCTACCACCGGTTACGGTCTCCCAATTATTGTTGCTGCCGACTTGTGTCGGTTCGTGTCGGTCTTCGTTGTCTCCTACTCCCAGGCGATAAAAATTGCCCATTCCCCAGCACCACAGGGTTCCGTCGGCTCGAATGGCGCAGGTGTGAGACTGTCCGATGCCGATGTCGATCCATTCTTCGTCGGCGGCGACCAACCGGGGGATGTTCTGGGTTTCCGTATGTCCAAGTCCGAGTCGACCGTTGGTATTCGGTCCCCAGCACCATAGTGAACGGTCGTCTCGAAGCCCGCAGGTATGCCGGGAGTGTCCCTGTACTTGTTGCCAGTTATTGTCGCTCCCAACGCGCTGTGGGGTGGGGAATTCTTGTTCTCCTCCCGTGGAGCCGATACCCAGTCTTCCGCTGGTGGCAGATCCCCAGCACCACAGAGTTCCGTCGTCTTTGATTGCACAACTGTGGTTGGTGGCGGCAGTCACCAAATTCCAGTCCTCATCGTCGCCGACCCGGGTCGGGGTGCTGCGATCATCATTTGTACCATCGCCGAGCTGACCTCGGGAATTGCCCCCCCAGCACCATAGGGTTCCGTCTGTGCCCACGGAACAGGAGTGAGAGTCCGCGATGGCCACGTCCTGCCAATAAAATCCGAATTCGACATCATCACCGTACACTCTTTGTTCTGAGTTTTCGGCATAGGCACGAGCCACGTATTCAACACCGGCACGAAGATCGTTGAATTGGTATTCAAATAGGTCGCCGTCGATGTGGTCGGCCTGTCGACAGTCTTCCTCCGGGGACGGTGAAGTGCCGATGCAAAAGCCTCGTTCCGTGGCCGGTGGGTCGCCCGAGACCTCGAGTTCAGCGCGAAGAGTCGCCGCGAAGGGATCGACGTCGGTGGTCTCGAGGGTGAGGACCGACGGCGCGATCGTCTGGGGAATATCGGTATCTGTATCCCCGGAATCCACGTCGGCTTCTACATCCCCGGAGGCACCCGCATCGGACGGGGGGGAAAGCTCGTCGAGATCGACAAATAAACCGTCACAACCGAGCATGAAAGTGGAGACCGCAACGGTGGCGCACAACAAGAGTTGGGGGGGGGTGATTTTGGTCATTTACTTCCTCTTTTTATTTGTTGCCGATTTTCACAGCATTTTCCCACGACCCGCTATCGGTGGGCCCCGGCTGGGGGTTCCGTGCTGCACCGCCATCATCAAACCCTTCTCCAGTTTGACTGGGGAGGTGCCGAAGCGAAGCGGTGACGTCGCAAGGTAAGGACCGGACTGAACGCTTTCGACGACAGACTAACAGAACTCCGACGAGGGATGAAATGATCGTCAACTTATGAGTGTGATCGGTATCCCGCCGAAGACGAAAAGGAATACATCGAGGTCAAACTCGCCGATCTGATGCAAGGACGGGTTGGTTGGGGGGCTCAATTGCTGCAGGGATCGTCTGCCCATGCGACGTTCCCCGCACACCGACCAAGGCCATCGAAGGCAGCCTTCAAATGGTAGTTTGCGCCATCGTTTAAGGCGCCTCAGATAAAGGGATATAGGATAACCCCGGGTGTTGCTTATCCCCTTCGATGTCGACTCGGAGTCAACGGTATCCTAGCTGCCCTCGCCAAGGGGTCGTCGTCCTCCGTACAGGACGGCGCGGTGGTCGAGGGCCTCTCGGTTGGTCCGGAGCAGATGTAGAAAGTCCTCGATTCGTTTGCTGGGCTCTCGAAAGCCCCAGGCCGGGTCCGGGAGTTGGACTGCGCCCCACTGCAAGGCGGTTTCCTCGAGGTGTTTTCTGAGCTCATCGTCGGAGGTTTCGAAATAGAAGATCGCTGCAAAATTCATCGTCTCGCTCCCTGCACTCGATGGAAGCACGTCAAAAGCCGCCGGTAGTGCTCCGACGGCTACCCATGGGGACCATTGCAGTACCCCTCTTCGACAGACTCTCAAGGCAATATTGAGAGCCGCGTTAGTTAGTTCCGGCTTTTCTGTGTGCGGTGAGCGCAGGCGGTGCAGCGTTGGTCGTAGTTGAACCAGGTGGCGAGCTCCGCATGGCGGAGCTTGGTCGAGCATTCGACGCACTCGAAGGCCTCGAGGCGGGGGAGGATAAAGTTAATGATGATTCTATGCTGACGTTCCGTCAATTTATCGGGGTTTTCGATGTCCACGCATTGGCGTGCCACGAGATTGGGGGGAGCGTTGGGGTTTTGCTCCGTATCAAAATAAATGTCGTGGTCCAGGCACAGGTCGATGGCGTCGATGATGTCGAGCCAGGTCATCTCGTCGTTTTGGAAAGTCATCTCTTTCTCCTTGGGATAAGGAATGTCGCAAATGGCGGCCTTGACGGCCTCCGCTGGGGATCAAACGTAGGTCGCCCCCCGCAACTTCGGTGGCCGAAACTTCGGGGGGCGATCACTATTTGGACGAGACGTACGCAAATGGCGCACGCTAAAAGAGGAGGCACAGATTAAACTGTGCCTCCTCCTCGATTGTGAGAACCATTATAACGCAACCCAAGGGGGTTTTTCATCCTCGATTTGATAATATGATCTCGTAACCGTTCAATGGGTTCACGCGGTTGCCCCATCGACCGCTCGCTACGCTTGTGGGTACCCCGGCTCGCGGCCACTTCCCACGACCCGCAAGCGGGTGCCCCGGTTGGGGAAGGGGGTTCGTGCTGCGTCGCCCCCATCCAACCCCTCCCCAGCCGGGGCAGCCGCATCGCTAAAACACAGACCCCGTCTTTTTCCAATTTCGCCACGCGATCAGCGCCGACGCCGACGTAAGGCCCACGCCGAGGGCGACGACGCCCTTCCAGCGCATGGGCACTTGGCGGCGGCCTACGGGCATGGGCTCGATGTCTTCGGCGACATAGGCCGCAAGTTCCTCAAAGGCCGGCATGGGTTCGCCGCCCGGTGCGACGCGCTGTCGAAACTCGTCCAGAAGATGAGAGATCTCGTCACGGGCCGCCCGGGCGTGGCCGATGATTCCGGTCTGGTAGAAGGTCGTCTTGACGATGGGTCGCATAAGGGCCTCCATAAAGGCCTCGGGGACCAGGCTGACAGCCCGAAAATACGGGGGGCGAACGGGAATCCCCGCCGCGCGCTGCGCTCGCATGGCCTCCTGTTGGGCTCGCAGGCCGAGGACGATGGCGTCGCGGGTCTTCGCAAGGCGCTCTCCATCAAGGCCGGCGGCGTAGACGCCCAGATGGGCGGCGAGCATGGAGATATGGGTGACGAGGTAGGCGTCCATATCGGAGCGGATCTTGGCCTTTTTGTCCCTCATGGTGCTCAAGAAATCGGCCACCGCGCGGGTCCGGTCCGTCACGCGTCCGTCCACCTCACCAATGTAGAGGGGGGCCATCTTTGCGGGCATCACCTTCGTCACCGGCCCCTGGTGGTAGGCGCCGGAGCTGGGAAGGCCGACCATGACCCGCTCTTTTCCCACGGCGTCGACGAGCTCGTCGGGTCCGGCGGCGTTATTCATCAAGAAGAGATAAGTCCCGACGCGCCGATTTTTGGCCAGGGTGGGCAAGATCTTCTGGGCCTGGTTCTTTCGCATCACCACCATGACCAGGTCGTAATCGGCGTCTTCGTCGAACTCGTCGTTCACGGGAATATGATGGACCTCGCGGTCGCCCGAAAAGGCGTCCTCCAGCACCACCCCATGGGTGCGCAAGTCCTCGAGGCGTTGGCCCCGATCGAGCAAGGTGATGTCGTGGCCGGCCTCGAAAAGCCTCGCTGCATATAACGAGCCCGTCGGTCCTGCTCCAAAGATCAAAGTCTTCATGAATTTCTCCTGGTGGTTCACAATCCAATTTTGAGCTTCGCCGCTGCGCCTCAAGACTAGGAACGAGAGTGGGCCGGCCAAGGAAGGTCGCCGATATCTCCTTATTCAGCTCGATCTGGCGGAGAATGGCGAGTGGCTCCGATATCGTCGTCGGAGAATTGGCGAAGAGGGGTTTAGACCGCTAACGCTCGATGGAGCCGGGAAGCAAGAAGGGGTAGGGCCGGCGGCGGATGTGGTGCTGCCAGGTGCGGTCGAGGCGGCGAAGAAGCAAGAGCGCCGACCACATGCGGGCGTCGCGGCGATAATAGGCGCTACATTCCTCTTCGGTGATGGCGTCGCTGACGTATTGGTTGGCCAACTCCAGAAGAGGTGGGATCCAGTCTTGGAGGCGCTCTTTGTGCAGGTTGGCCGCGAGGTCGAGGAGTGCGCAGCGCCGGTCGTGGTATTGCTCTAAGATCTGGTCCACCAACAAGGCGTCGGCCAAAGCGCGCACAGCCCAGGGGAGGGCGGCCACGAATAGCCCCGTGTCGAGGCGGGGAGTTCCGTCTTCTTCGCGGAGCATGGGAGTGGTGACGTCGAGGTAGCGAAGCCCCTCGTCGGTTTGGACCCAGTTGGAGAGTTGGGCGTCCAGGCCGAGGCGTGGGTCTACGGCAGATGCCGTGGCGGCGACGATCTCTTCGAGAAACCGTAGGCCCTCATCAAAGGAACAGGTTTTCAAATAAGCCGGACCCAATCGGCGGGCGTCGAGCAGTGGTTGGACACAATATACCTGAATTCCCGGCTCCTCGCTGGAGACAACCTGTAGAGTGCTGTCTACCGGGACGACCCCTGCGTTGGACAATGCCTGCAGGTAATCAAAGAAGACCTCTCGATAGGCACGAAATGCCTCTTCGCTCTCGAAAAGGGGCAGCCTTTTGACCGCCCAGGCGGCTTGTTTGCTCTCTATGGCGAGGACGCAGGAGATCTCTCCGTAGCCCAGGACCTCGAGGTCGTCGAGCCGGCCCGTGCGAAGAGCGCGTCCTACGCTCTTTTCGACATCGACGAGTAACGTGGCCAATTCCCTGTCTGCCTGTACCTCCATCACCCCAGGTTCTCCCTGACGATGTCGACGACGGCGTCGATCTCTTCGTCGCTGATGATAAGAGGGGGCAAAAATTGAAGGACCGAGGTGTCATTATTGGCGTAGACCGCAAAGACGCCGGTGTCGAAGAGGAGCTTCGCTGCCATCAACCCCGCCTCGGGAGCGCCCAGTTTCAGTCCCATCATCAGCCCCCGCCGGCGAAGCTCGAAGGGAGCGCCGTCAAATCCCTCTTCAAAGCGCGCGCCCGCCTCTTCGACGTGCTCTAAGAAGTGGTCGGACTCGATGATGTCGAGCACTTTTAGGGCGGCCACACAGCCCGGTTCGGCGCCGCCGAAGGTGGAGATATGGATAAAGGGGTGGTCATCGAAGAAGGCGTGGATTTCCTCGGTCATCAAGGTGGCCGTGATGGGATAGGCCGCTCCCGAGAGGCCTTTGCCACAGACCAGCATATCGGGCTTGATCTCGTGGTGCTGCCAGCACCAGATACGCCCGGTGCGGCCAAGGCCGGTCTGGACCTCGTCGACGATGAATTTCGCCCCCCGGCGTTGGCAGATCTCCTCGACGGCCTCCAGATAACCCTCCGGAGGAAGGGGCATGCCCAGGGTGGCGGGGATGGGCTCCAGGATCACCGCCGCCGTGTCGGCGTCGACGGCTTCGTCCATTGCCTCGACGGAGCCGAAGGGGACCTGCTGGAAGCCGGGAAGATTGGGGCCGAAGGGCTCGCGATAGGCGGGGTCCCCGGTGGCCATGGCGAGGCCGGTGTGGCCGTGGTAGCCGCCACAGGCGGAGACGACGCCCCTTCGGCCGGTGACGCCGCGGGCGAGCTTGAGCGCCAGGTCGATGGCCTCTCCGCCGCTGACACCGAAGACCACCCCCGAGAGGTGGTCGCCAGTAGTCGCCGACAGCCTGCGGGCGAGCTCGGCGCGATAAGGAGACGGCAGATGATGGTTGCCAATATCGAGGGTCTTTAGGGCCTGGCTGACGGCGGTGACGATCTCCTCATTTCGATGACCCAGGTTAAAGACGCCGCCGTTGCAGTGACAATTATACCACTGGCGATCGGAGTAGGCGTCAGAAAAACGAACGCCCTCTCTGGTGCCCATCACGGCGTTGAATTCATAGCGCTCAAAGGTGTCGACCTTGCCGGCGTTGACGTGCCGGGCGAAGGTCTCAAAGAGTGCGTCTCGAGTGTCGAAATAGGGGGACTTCTTGCTCACGGGGGCTCCTTTAATTGGGGCGTCTGAATGGCAGCGCAGAGGTGAACCGATCGCGGAAGGCCTTCAGGTTCTCGCTGGTCTCACGGGGGTCGTAAATGGCGAAAACCACACAGTCGAAACGATTCTTTAGCGGACCATTGAGGGCATCGGCGAAGTGATCGGCGACCACTATCGGATCGTTGCCGAAGACCCCGCATCCCCAGGCGCCGGCGACGACCGAGTCGTGACCCTCGTTGTGCATGATGGTCAGCACTCGCTCGATCCGTCTTGCCATCGTCGGAGATGCGAGGTGGATCCGCTCCGGGGCGTTCTGGCGCAAGGCCGACATATTGGCCGCCGGGGCCGTCAGAAAAGATAACTCGTAGGGCTCGGCGAGTAATCGGTCTTCATCATCGCGAAAGACCGGTACGTCTGGCGAGTAGATGGCGTAATCGGTATAGAGATAACTCTTGTTGCGGCGATGATATTTATACATCTCGCAGTCTTTGACGCAGGCATAGAGTCCCGAGGCCCGGGCCAGAGATTCCTCCTGGGCCTGAGCGCCGTTGAGAAAGCCGCCGCCAGGGTTTTTGGCGGACGCAAAATTGAGGGCTACCGGGTTCATGCCAGCCTCGACGAGGCGTCTGGCCGCGCTCAACGTGGTCTCGTTGGTCACCTCGATGACCGTACCTTCGGACCTGGGATGGGCTCCATCTTCGAGCGAGACCTCCCGGTCGAAGGGATATTCCTCGGTCTTGTCCACGGCTGTCCATAAGGATTCCCCGATTTCCACGCGCTCTCCAGAAGGGGCGTGGTAAAAACCCTGGTCCAGAATGCTCAGAGTCTCAGCGGCGATATCAGCGCGTGATGCTCTACTCATTGCAAAACTCCCTGTCCTGTTCAGAAGAAGATATTTCTTGTGGGTCGGTGTGGTAAAGAGGTTATAACAACCCGTCCAAAATAGTACATGGCCACAGTGGAGATGGTTGATTGAGGCCGTGTGATTGGTCATACGTCGATGGGAAGATTAGTTCTGTCAAAGGTATCGATTATGGTTCCGTCCTGTTCTCGCCGACCCGTCACCTCTACGTTGGTGATACTTCTTTTGGTCGTAAATACCACCAGTTGTGGTTTATTCGACGCCGTCAGTAACGAGCCGACAGCACCGCTGCAGGTAGAACTCCTCACTGGGCCGGAGAGTCCGACCAATGAGACCGCCGCCAAATTCGAATTTCAGTGTATCGAAGCTGAGGCCTGCGAGTTCACCTGCCGTCTCAACGATGAAGACGCCGAGGCCTGTCTCTCGCCAGTGGAGTATATGGAACTCGATGACGGGAACCATCAATTCGAAGTCGTCGCTGACGTTAAAGGAGAGAGTGAGTCTGCGATCTGGGAGTGGACCATCGACACCGTCGCCCCATCGGTGATCGAGCTGGAGGGGCCTCGGCAGTATACAAATCAGCGGGCAGCGACCTTTAGCTTCGACTGCTCCAAAGAGGACTGTCGCTTCGATTGTCGCCTCGACGACGAGGAACTCAAAGAGTGTGAGTCCGGTATCACCTATACGGATCTAGACGACGATAGCTACCGCTTTTCGGTGCGCGCCGAGGATGGGCTGGGAAATGTGGGGCCCACGGAGACGCTGGAGTGGATGGTGAACTCTCAGATTTCCACTGTGACTGGTGGGGCACCGGTCACCTTTGTCATCGATGCCAACGAACTTTGTCCCGCTGAGGATCCGGATTGTGTAGCTCCGGAGACCTCTCCGGCCCCTGCGGACGTCGCCCTCACGCCCTACGAAAGCTCTGTTTTTGTCGATCTCCTGGAGCTGTTCTACGATGTGGAGGACATCGAGGACGGATTGCTCGAGCTCGAAATTACGAGCATCGACTATGAGGTGGTGGACAATAATTCGACCTTTTTTATCCCCGAGTTGACGCTCTACGTTGGACCCATGGGCTCCGAAGATATCGAAGACGACGACGTGATCCCATTGGCCGTACTTCCCCCGGTCAGCGCCGGAACCGAGCCCCAGGGACAAGCTGATATACAGGAGAGTAATCGCAGGTCTGCCACCGACCTGTTCAAAGCTCTTGAATTCTCACTGCTCGTGTTCACCCAACCCATCGTTAAAGAGGGACAGCCCATGCCTCCTTCCGGGGCTGTGGAGTATGATGTGATTTTCAATATGGAAATCACGACGGGACCGACCGAGGACTGAATGGGAAGGGACGCGCTGGGCGACAGTAACTCAAGCGGCCTCCCGGTTGTCCTCAACGCAGCAGAAGTTCCATCAACTCGTGCTCAAGGCGTAGTAGGGCGTTATGATGTCGCATGTGAATTACGGCCGACGGTTCAAAATGCTGCCGGGGGAGGGAAAACTTCTGGTTCAGACCGATATACATGGAAATTATGAAGATTTTTGTCGGCTCCGGGATATCTTCTTCCAGTTGCTCCGGGAGGCCCCGGCCAGCCATTGGGTGATTTTGGGAGATGTGGTCCATGGGCCGTCTCGGTCGGCAATGGAGCAGAACCGAGCTCTCTGGGGATTTGAGGACGAATCGTTTCGAATCGTTCAAGAGATTCGTCGGTTTCAGGAGCAATATCCGGAACAGATCCACTTTGTGCTCGGAAACCACGAGCACGCTCATGTCGGGGGGCCCAGGACCAGAAAATTCCACGACGATGAGACCTCCTATCTGGAGTCCAAATTAACGAAGACCCAGCGCCAGATATTACGGCAGTTTATCGAGGCAGCTCTATTATGTGTGGCCACTCCATGTGGAGCGTTCTTGGTCCACGGAGCTCCGGGCCTGGTGATGGAGGGACGAGAAGAGATCGATGCGATTTGCTTTGATGATGCGAAGAATTCGCGGCGAGAGCGGTTGATCCTGAAGCATTTTCTTCGTTCCTACGGTCAACCCCGGGAGTTGGCACAGCTCTTTTTGATGAGCCTCAATCGCTTTGTGGAGCAGCGACAAAATTTTGTCGTCCATGGTCATGACGCCGATCGCGCCGGGTTTTTTGTGGAGGGCGGAAACCAGATTTGCCCGACTCTTTTCGGTGCACCTCGCGACAAGAAGCGATATTTGGTTCTCGATCTGAAGACGCGTTACGACAGCCTCGACGAGCTGATAGATGAGGGTTGTTTGAGGTATCTGTACCCGGAGTCCATATAATATCATGATCGATCTTCGAAGCGACACGGTGACCCGGCCCGGGCCGGCGATGCGGCGGGCGATGGCGGAGGCCGAGACGGGAGACGACGTCTTCGGTGACGACCCGACGGTACATCGCTTGGAGCACCTGGCGGCTCAGCGGTTGGGAAAGGAAGCGGCGCTATTTCTGTGTAGCGGCACGATGAGCAACCTATGCGCCATCATGGCCCACTGTGAGCGGGGAGACGAATATATCGTGGGCCAAAATGCCCATACCTACCGCTATGAGGGCGGAGGGGCCGCCGTGCTGGGGAGTGTGCAGCCTCAGCCCATCGAAAATGCGGCGGATGGTACGATTCCCGTCGAAGGAATCGAGGGCGCCATAAAACCGGACCACGTCGTATTCGCCAAGACCCGGCTCGTATGTCTGGAAAATACCATCGGCGGAAAGACCATTTCACCGAAATACGTCGACGAGGTGGCAGAAGTAGTCATTCGCCACGGGCTCGGTTTTCATCTTGACGGAGCCCGCCTGTTCAATGCCGCGACGGCGCTGGAGTGTGAGGCCTGCGAGCTGGCGCGGCCCTTTGACAGTGTCTCGATCTGCCTGTCGAAGGGGCTTGGGGCCCCCGTGGGTTCCGTGTTGTGTGGCTCCCGGGCGCTCGTCGAAGAGGCCAGGCGGTGGCGAAAGGTCCTCGGCGGGGGCTGGCGCCAGGCCGGTGTCCTCGCCGCCGCCGGCATCGTCGCTCTCGAGAGAAATGTGGACCGACTCACCGAGGATCACGCCAAGGCCACCCGGTTGGCCAGAGGACTCGACAAGCTGGGTTACGAGGTAGACGGGCCGCATACGAATATGGTCTTCGTAACGTTGCCCGACGGTGCAGCCAGGACGCTCCCCTCGTTTATGGAGAAGCGGGGCGTTCGCGTCTTCGTCCGAGGGCCGACGCTTCGCCTGGTGACGCATCGTGACGTGGGGGCCGAAGAGATTGACGTCGTCATCGAGGCGTTTGAGGAGTTTCAGTATCGTGAAGCGAGGACGCGCAGGAAGCGCGATGAGCAGCGATGATGCTTCCCGGGTAGCTGTCATACTGCTTCCGTGGAGCGAGCCTCCGAAGAAAGACGAACTCAAAGAAACGGTGTGCGCTGTCACCGACAGCGCCGAAGGTCCCTGCATCGTCTCATCCTGTGGTCACGCGCTATATGTGAGTTGTGCAGTGTCATCCAAACCTTCCCCGCACGCCGATCAAAACCGTGGAAGGAAGCCCTCAAATGGTAGTTTGCGGGAAACTGGATTCGGAGGATAGGAGGTGTGAGACGTCACGTAGGAGTACTCCCATGACCAACGAATACACATCGATCGCCGACGCTATCGCCTCGGGTTTCGAGCCTGCCGAAGGCGTCGGTCGGGCGCTTTCTCGCTTCGTCGCGTCGATGCGTCCGTGGAGGTAGATTTCGCAGCGGTAGGACGCTCATCTTCACCGCCAGGAGACGGAGGTGTCAAACGAATAACCTCGACATCTGAGTAGCGCCGTCGTATCAGTCGACGGTGCTATCCGATGGGTTGATTTCTTGCATTTTCAGACCGTTGCCCATGCTCATAAAACGACTCGCTGACATCTACCTCA
>SLPW01000436.1 GCA_007131755.1 Myxococcales bacterium
ATCTCGGCGTCGAAGACTCTTGGAAGTGTGAACTGCCTGCGAGCCTTCTCCTTGACCTCGTCGCGCTGGATTGACTCAGGTATCCTCGGCGAGCGCAATTTGTCGAGCCCAAGGAGAGACGACGAGATCGGGTCAACCCTTCGAGGAGTCTCGACGATGGGATCGGCAAATTGAGCCGCCGAGGTGCTCACGTATTTCCGGGGGCCAGCACTAGCTCGTCGCGTCTCGCGATAGTCATCCTTCTCGTGTAAAGATAATTTTTGACGATTTGTCACTCGACGTGTGGTGCCATACAAAGTGACCCGCTACTTACCGGGCACGAGAAACGGCGATGATCAAATACTGCCCCCAATGTGACCGAACCTACGAAGGTGTGGACTTCGACACCTGCCCCGAGGACGGGGGGCGGCTCTTCGTACGCAAGAGAAAGAAGGAGGACGATCCCCTCCTGGGGAGCGTCCTGGATGAGCGCTTTCGCATCGAGGAGTCACTCAGCGCGGGAGGAATGGGCGCCGTTTATCGGGCCACCCAACTCTCGGTGCAGCGAGAAGTGGCTCTGAAGGTGGTGCGTCCGGAGTTGGACACGGAAGAGCTCTTTATGGAGCGCTTTTTCCGCGAGGCTCGGGTCGTCGCCGAGCTCAGCCACCCCAATATCGTGCGCCTCATTGACTTCGGTCAGGATCGCGATCGGGATCTGCTGTACCTGGTCATGGAGCTCGTAAGGGGAGCGGAGATGGGGGACCTTTTGTCTCAGGGGCGCCTTGATCCGGCGCTGGCCCTGGAGGTCACCTATCAAATCTGCGCCGGCCTTACGGAGCCCCACTCTCGAGGGATCGTCCACCGCGATCTCAAGCCGGCGAATATTATCCTCGTCCCCAGCAGCGACGGCACCTTTCAGGTCAAATTATTGGACTTCGGGATCGCCCGCTCCGCCGAGCTGGAAACGCAGCTGACGGCGACGGGGATGATCTGCGGAACTCCCAGTTATCTGTCCCCGGAGCAGGCGCAGAACCTCCCCGTCGACGAGCGCACCGACCTGTACTCGCTGGGCATCGTGTTGTTCGAGATGCTGACCGGCCATCTTCCCTTTCGTGCTCCCAGCGGCCTGCAGCTATTATTTGAGCACGTTCAGCGTCCGCCACCGAAGCTGTCTCGGGCCTATCCGGAGCAGATTCCAGAACCGCTGAGCCGACTGGTCTCGGATCTGATGGCGAAGGCACCGGAGGACAGACCCCAGCGGGCGCTGGAGGTGCGTCGGCGCATTCAACATATTCGTCACGAATTGAAGCTCTCTGCCGTCTTTCTCGAAGAGGAGAGAGGCGCCAACGTGGTGGCTGACGAAGTCTTTTCGCCCTGGCTATTGCCCGAACTCGATCTAGGTCGTCTCGATGAGGTCGAGCAGGCGAAGCAGACCTCCCGTGACGATCGTCGTAAAACCGGCGATGCCGTGCAGGAAGAGTCTGAGCCCTCCAAAGACATCAGCGACATCGCGACCGACGAGACCTTGAGCGCCACACAGGCCGAATTCGCCGTACTGGATACGGCCCTGGAGACCGGAGAGGACGGTTCCCCGGCCACATTCGACAAGACGCTGGCCGCCTACGACTTCCCGCAGTCCACGGAGACTGAAGAGCTCGACGAGGAGGGCGCTGACGCTGATAGATCGGGCACCGCCGCCGATGAGGCTGGCGCCGCAAAACCCGCCACAGCGCAGATCCTCCAGCAACTGGGCTCCAGAGCATCGCTCACCGTCACCATCGTCGTCGTCGGGGCCGCTGTGGTCCTCGTCGCCCTCTTCGTCATCACCTCTTCGTCGGATTCTCCGGATGCAATGGATGGCGAGGAATCGACGCCGGCATCCACTGCCACAGCTCAGGAGACCACCGCCGACGATGACGACGTCATCGCGAAAAAGGTGCAAGCCCCCGTCGTCGATCCCGACCTGGTGCAAAAACACCAAGTTAGAGATGAGAGCTCCTCGCCGGAAGCCACCTCCGAGGAGTCCCATCAGCAAGAACTGGTGCCGACCCCCGTCGTGGAGACTCCCGATCCTCCTGACGCCCCCGTCGTGGTCGCCGAGGCGGAGGTGGATTCAACACAGGACTCCGCAGAGCCCGGATCCGCCCGCCCGCCCACCGCGCCCACTCCGCTTGAGGAATACGTCCACGAGGGATCTGTCGTCATTGAAAGCCCTTCGCAGGTTCCCGCCGTTCTGGCTTATCATGAGATCGCCGGAGACCTGGTCATCCGCATCAATTTCGACGACTACTCCCACCTCGAGCTTCCGAATCTGGAGCGCATTCGCGGCAATCTCGTCGTCGATCCAAACTCCCGAGTCACCAGCATGTCCCTTCCCAAACTGGAGCGCATCCAGGGCGGACTGATGCTAATGGAGGGGCGACATCTGAACACAATCGAGGCGCCGAAACTTCACACTGTGGACAACAGCGTGACGATAAGCAATTCCTCGCTGGAATCGGTGGCTTTCAATGCCTTGCGGCGAATCGGTGGAGCACTCTTTCTGGCCAACAATCAGAATGTCTCCACTGTGGAGCTACCGAGGCTCCAGAACATCGCCGAGGGAATGAAGGTCATGGGAAATGGCCGCCTGCAGACCCTGAGCCTTCCGCAGCTCGAGGAGATCGGTGCGGAACTCGAGTTCTTCTCCGGACAGATTCGCACCATTCGAATGAATCGGCTCAGCTCTGTGGGCGCCCACATCACCTTCAACGTAGACAACTCCCTTCGCACCCTGGAGATGGGACGGCTCAGCACGGTGGGCGCAAATTCATCGGAGCCGATCAATTTCGCCCTGCGCAACACCAGCGAGCTCGAGGTGCTGGACCTCTCCAGCCTTCGCCGCGTGAACGGAAATCTCATCATCGACGGTCTTGCCAGGTTGGGACAGCTCAATCTGGGCAGCCTTCAGCAGGTGGATGCACAATTGTCCCTGACCAATAATAGTGGCGTCACCCATCTCGATCTCGACTCATTGAGAAATGTCGAAAAAAACCTCCACATCAGCAACAACACGTCGCTGAGAAGCCTGGAACTTTCGCGACTGAAGAACGTGGAGGGCCTGCAGATCTTAAACAGCCCCGAACTTTCCTCCTGCAAATTCCAGGGGTTGGTCGACGCCATGAAAGCCGACGGCTGGGATGGCAACAGCCAACTGACCAACCTCGACGACGGGCAGTGCTCGGATTGAACACTCCAGCTTAGATCACCTCCACGCTGCGCATCAATACGTCGACGAAGTCCTGGCGCACCCGCAACAGATCGAGGATCCGGTCGTTGCCGCCTCCCTGCACGTTCGTTCCCATGGGACGGAGCCTCTGTCCGTCCAGATTCATGACCTCGAAATCAAAAACCGTCTCGTCCGCCGCCGGCGCCTGATCGGAAGACGGGGCCTGTTGCGCCACGGCGTCCACGGGAATCAAGATCAACAGCAGTCCTACTATCAACATTGCACGCTTCATGGCAGTCTCCTTTTGTACGCGTTCAGTAAGCTCATGAGGTTATGCGAATATACTCTTGTGTGGGAGCGCGGGCTGCCAGCCCGCATTGCGGCCAGGCTGGCCGCGCTCCCAAATGCCTTCGCCTCATTGCCCCCTCTCTGGTATTGAACGAAGCCGGACTGCAAAAGGATTCAAATTTTTTCGCCCGACCCCACTTTCTCATGACCAATTGTAGGCGCACCTTACTTTCCGTCGACCTCGGCCTTCGCTCGGGCATTGCGCTCTTCGACTCCGAAGGAGTCCTGTTGCGCTACCGCTCCACTAATTTTGGTTCACGAAGCCGCCTGAAGAAGGCGGTATATAAACTGATAAGAGATGCCGGCCCGCCGAAACTTCTGGTCCTCGAGGGCTCGCGCGATCTGGCCACCATCTGGCGAAGGGCAGCCGAAAAACAGGGCGTAGAGGTCCTGGAGGTCGCCCCCGAGACCTGGCGCCGTGAACTCCTGGAGCCTCGCCAGCGCCGAAGCGGCCAGGACGCCAAAGAGGCCGCCGACGCGCTGGCCCGCGAGATCATCGACGAATGCGGCGCCGATGCCCCGACGTCACTTCGCCACGACGCCGCCGAGGCCATCGCCATCGGATATTGGGCACTGCCGCGGCTGCAAAAGAGTTCGTAGGGGCTCACGATCCGAGCTTACACAACTACGAACGACAAATGAGAAAGGAAAAAGAGAAATCGGAAGTCGGAAAGAAGTGTGCGACGACGGTGGGTTGAAACGACCTTCAACGCTTCCTCTTGCAGTTCAGGGGCGCGAAAGACGTGGAGGCACGGAAGGCGCGAAGCGCTGTACGCGGAGCGCTGCCTCGCGAAAAAGGAGCGCTGTGACACGGATGCGCGGTAGAGCACGCGAAGCGTCGCTAAAGCGCGGCAAACAGCACCGACGATATGTGCTGGTTTCCACTTAGGAGTGGCTACGTATGGGGGATCGCTTTTCTCCCAAACTGCCTACTGCCGATAGGGAGAGCCCTTTCGTCTTCGGGACGATTCGTATGTGTTTTTTTCGGAGACGATGGTCTCCCGGCCATCGGCAGTCTCGCCATATACCCCGTACGGTCGATAGAAACACAATCTGTCGCAAGGCAACCAACATCGAGCTGTTGTTCAGCGTAATCAGCAGAGGCTCCGTGGGCTCTATCGCGCCTCCGCGAGCCAGCCACGAACCCCGGACTCCCTCGCTACGCTCGGCCAGCCCCCACATACCTCCACATCTCCGTCAGCTTCTTTCGTAGCCCCGGCCGACTGTTGTTCAAGGAGCCCGGGGTCACGGACGTCGCAGACCAGGGGTTTAACGCTTGCTATTTCATTTTTGTGGCCAGATGGCATTGACCCACCACGGACCGCCCGATACGACCCTATTGCGCCGCCGCCGGCATGGCGACGGCCGCCGCCTGATCCGGCACCCAGCAGCCGTGAAAGGTGGTGGGGATCTGGTGATCGAACCACACCTTTGCGACGGGGCCGTCTTCGAGGCGCTCCGTGTCCAGAATGGCCAGATAAGAGCGGGACTGCTCGGCGTCCGCCACAAGTGACAACAGCCAGCCGCGAAGCGGTTCGTCCGCGTAGGGGACGAAGATGGCCTCCGAGGGTTCGTGTCCATCGGGGCAGGGCCAGCTCCGTTCGCGACCGCTCGAAAGGGTATAGGCTCCCAGCTCAAAATTTCCGTCGCGCTGGAGGTGGAAGAATGAGCGGTCGTATTCCTGCCCCTGGAGTGCGTCGGGGACGATGGGAAATTCGCAGGCCACGTCCCACAGGCGCTCTCGCTCGGCCCGGTCCCCCGACAAAATAAGACGCTCCAGGCGCGGCTTCGGCGCCTCCTCTCGGTGGACGGTCAGAAAGTCCATCTCCAGTCGTGGATAGGTGCACAGATCGAGGACCGTTCCCGCCTCGGTCTCAAAGGCGTTGACCGTATGCCACAGCCAGAAGGCGTCGAGCTCGAAGCGCTCGATACGCTCCGGGTCATCCAGGGGAACGCGAACGATCTGGCAGCCCATACGTGGATCCCAGCGAAAGAGCTTCGACATCCCGCCGATGCGGGTCAGGGCGCGCCAGACGACCAGGCGCGCCGGGGCGAAGACGAAGACCAGGTGTTTGTCCGTGGCCCCGAAGTCATGAACCATCGTCGCCCAGGGGGCCTCGAAGGAGCCGAGGTGACGGGCCGCCCCCTTTGTGGGAAGGGCGTAGAGGTCGACCTCCATTTTTCGCCCGTAGCGAAGCCCGAAATTGAAGTAGGTATCGAGAGCGCTCACATAGTGGGGATGGGCAGAAAACGCCCCTTTGATGACCCCGCCCAGATCGACGTGATCCAGGGTGTCCAGCGTCTGCGGATCCATCTCCTGGGGCTTTCCCCCCTCCATCAAGGCGAAGAGTCGGTCCTGCCAGTAGAACGTGGCCGTATTGCCCGTGGTCTTCGTCTCCCCGCTCATATTCGACCGCAGATAGTCCACGAGGCCGGCCGACGTGTTGTAGAGAAAACGTCCCGCTTGCTCCTCTTCGCGATATCCCTTCGACTCCACCACCCGGGCCGCCCCCTGGGCGCCATCGGCGCCGAATCGCACCGCCGAGACCACGCCGTCGGCCTCGAAGGGATGATGAACCTTTTTGCCGAAGCGCTCGAAGACCCCCGGCCCGGTCCGAAAGAGTGTCCCCTTTAGCGCATGAGGAATCTCACCTTCTACTTCCAGTGCTTCAAAACCGTGGGTGCGGGCGATATTTTTCACGACCTACTCCTGGGAACGACAGAATCAATAATCGGACTCCCATCCAAATGTGGAGCGGTCGCAAAATTGTTCCCTCACTGCGAACTTCGTTTTCTTCGGCGCACCGAAAATACACCGATCACCGACGCCATGACCACCATCGCTGCTCCCACGGCACCCCAGATACCAAAGCGTTCTCCGAAGAATAGCGCCGCCAATGCGGCGGCGATCACGGGCTCCGTGCTCGCCACCAGCACCGCTCGAGAGGCCTCGGCGCGGCGAAGGCCCAGGTAGTAGACCAGATAGGCCAGATAAGTGGAAAAGACGATGAGAAGGGCCAGCAGAAGCCAGGCCGTGGCCGTCTTCGGACGAAATTCGACGAAGGGCAGCATCCCCAGAGCGCCCACGGGGAGGACGTAGGCGTAGACGGCGACGGGGTGATAATTTACGAGCAATTTTTTCCCCACCACGTAGAAGCTCGCATATCCCACCCCGGCGCACAGCCCCCATCCCACGGAGGCGACGCTCACCGTCACTCCCTCGCTATCTCCTCCGAAGGCGACCAGAGAGACGCCGGCCAAGACGAGAAAGACGGCCAGGACCTTGGGCGCCGTGAATTTCTCCTTCAAAAATATTCGGGCCAGGACGACCACGAAGGCCGGCGCCGTATACAATAGGACCACCGCCAGGCTTATCCCCCCGGCCTCGATGGCCAGATTATAGGCGCTGAAGAAGAGCGTGACGCCGACGACGCCGAAGATGGCGAAGAACCCGGCGTCGCGGCGTCGATGCAGTTGAAGATGGCCGGCCAGGAGTCCGTGAGCGACGAAGAGCGCCCCGCCCAGAAGCGCTCGCCAGAAGGCGATCTCCATCGCCCCCACTCCGGTGGCCAAAATCCCGGCCGTGAAGGCGCCGATGAGCGCCCACAACAGGGCCGCCAGCAAGATGAGAAGATAGGGTACCATTTCGAACTTCGACGATCAGCGATCGACCCTGGTAAAAGAGTAGGCCATCACCCCTTCCCCGAAGCGAAGTGTCGCCAGGTCTTCTACGATCTCGGCCGTAAATTCCCCGCCTGCCATCGGGGGATCGGCGATCACCAGAATCAGCTCGTCGTCGTCCTCCTTCTGCAGCATCTCGG
>SLPW01000013.1 GCA_007131755.1 Myxococcales bacterium
CAGGACACCCATTGCACGGGATGCGAGGTATGCGACGGGGGGAGCTGCGTGGATGAAGACAGCGAGTGCGACCCCGGCGAATTCTGCGAAGCCGCGGTGTGCGTGGATTGCCTGGACAACTCCGACTGTACGGGATGCGAGATCTGTGATGGCGGGGTCTGCGAAGACAACGACGGGCAGTGTGGGGCCGGCGAATTCTGCGAAGCCGCGGAGTGCGTCGATTGCATAGACGACGGAGATTGTACGGGATGTGAGGTATGCGACGGGGGAAGCTGCGAGGACGACAACAGCGAGTGCGATCCCGGGGAGTTCTGCGAAGCCGCGGAGTGCGTCGATTGCATAGACGACACAGACTGTACGGGTTGTGAGGACTGTGTTGACGGTAGCTGCGAAGACACCGACGCCAGATGCCCGGACGGAGAGTTCTGCGAGGACGCGGAGTGCGTCGATTGCCGAGACCACGGAGATTGTACGGGTTGTCAGGAGTGTGTTGACAGTATCTGCGAAGACACTGACGCCAGATGTCCGGACGGAGAGTTCTGCGAAGACGCACAATGCATCGATTGCAGGGACGACTCAGATTGCACGGGATGCGAGGTGTGTGACGAGGGAAGTTGCGTGGACGAAGACAGCGAGTGCACTGGATGTGAATCCTGCTCCGACGGTGCCTGTATCGATGACGACAGTTTCTGCAGTGCCGGTGAGGTGTGTGACGGCGGACAGTGTTTCGATTGTGTCGATGACAGCCATTGTGATGGCGAAGAGATGTGCTTTAACAATACCTGCGTGGACTGTATTGACAGTAGCGATTGTTCGGGTTGCGAGAGTTGTGACGCCGGTGCCTGTGTCGACGACAACGCCAATTGCCCGGAGGGTCTGATCTGCGAAAGAGCGCAATGCTCGTCGTGTATAACGGAAGCCATGGGAGGCTCACCGCTGGAGTGTCCGGGCTGCCAGAGCTGTGACGATAACACGGGCCTCTGTGTCGACGACCACGACAATTGCCCTGATGGTCGGGTCTGCAAAGGCACCCAATGCTCGGAGTGCCTTAGCGATGATGATTGCCCGGGTTGTCAGGGCTGTGACGACAGTGGAGTGTGTTCAGATGAAGAGGGCACCTGCGCAGGGGGCGGTGATTGCGTAGATGCGCAATGCGAGGTGTGTAATTTCACCTTATGCGAGCCTTGCACGAACTGTGACGATTCCACGGGCCTTTGTACCGATGACGACAGTCTCTGCCCGGATGGCCAGATCTGTTATGACGGAAACTGCCTCGCTTGTGACGGACCGAGCCCCTCTCCTGGTTTTGGCTGTTCTGGTTGCCAAGAATGTGACTTCGGTTCGGGTCAATGTGTCGACGAAAGCGACAATTGCCCCACAGGTTTGGTCTGCGATGGTGGGCAATGTGCGACATGTTCTGTGGCTGGCGACGATGCGTGTCCAGGTAGCCAGGTCTGTGACAGCGAAACGGGCCTTTGTGTCGACTAAGAGACAAATCGCCGCCGGACGGAGAAGCGTCAAAAAAGGGAGAAAGTCTGTATCGTCATACGGCTCTGAGCTTCCGCCGAGCACGACTACAGCGGCAGCGGGGCGACCCAGTCCTGGCGGGGGGGAGGCGTAGCGTCCATGAGTTCGAATTGTCGGCCCAGGAAGTCTGAGAAGCGCTCGAGAAAGCGATCTGTGAAGTCTTCGACGTCGATCTGATCGTCGCCGTCGGCGCAATCAGCGAGGCGGGTCATGGGGCTATTGGGCATTCCGCAGGGAACGAAGAGGGAGAAAGGGGTGAGGTCGTTGGTGAGGTTGATGGCGGCGCCGTGGGTGCTGACGCCGCCGGAGACGCGCATGCCGACGCTGGCGATCTTGTGGCGAAGAGGTGTGTCCAGAGTCCACAGACCGGGGTGATCCGGGTCGTATTCGGCGCGCACGCCGTAATCGGACAGAGTGTGGGAAAGGCAGGCGGCGAGCCCTCGGATGACGTCGACGACGCCCATTCCGAGGGTTTCCAACTTCACCACGGGATAGACCACCAGTTGGCCCGGGCCGTGGTAGGTGGCCTCGCCGCCGCGGTCGATCTTGAAGAATTGAGTGCCCCGGTCTCGAAGGGCCTGGAGCCCGAAGATGGCGTCGACGGTGCCGCGTTTTCCGAGGGTGACCACCGGGGGGTGTTGCAGACAGATGAGATAGCCCACCGGGTCGTCGGCGGTCCCGTCCTGGAGGCGCCGGCGCAGCTCGAGTTGCCACGCCAGCGCCTGTCCGTAGGGGACGAGGCCGGGACGCAAGAGCTTCATACGGAGGCCAGAGCGTCGATGAAGGCGGTGTCCACCATGGTGATCGGCGCCTGATAGGTGCGAACGCCGATGCCGTGTTTGATGAGCAGCTCCACGAAGGTATCGCAGTCGATGAGGGTGATGGGAGCGAGCTTCTCCTCACGGCTCTCTTCGATGGCGTCGTCGTCGATGTCTCCGAGGTGGATGATGACGCCTTCGCTGGCAGAATAGTGGTGGAGAGTGCCCCGAAGCTCGGTGACCACGTCGTCAGACAGGGTAGCGTCGCTGTCGCCGACGACCTGGATGCATACGCGCACGTCAGCCAGGCCCTGGCGCCAGTCGCTGGTGAAGAAGACATCGCCTTCGGAGGAGCGCTTCGAGACCTTGATGTCGCGATAGCCCAGGCGTTCCAGAAGGGTCAGGGCCAGATGCTCGACAGCCTCGGGTTTGATGTCGGTCAGGGCGTCGCCCAGGGTCTCGACGGCGTCCTGGCGGATCTCCTCGGCGAGGCTGAGGATTGATTGCTCGCGTTCGACGGAGGTCTTGGACAGGCCCCAATTGGTCAGACCCCAGCGGTTGCGGTCGTATTGGATGAAGAGGGGTCGATTGCCCTTCCTCTTTCGAATCTGGTTGTCGCCGGCCATGGCGGATTGGACGGTAGCGGCGGCGTCGTGGGTGTGAAATCGCACCAGCTTTCGATCGAAGATCTCGTCGGCCAGCTTGTCGATCTTCATGGGGCGACGGTTATTGTCGTCGAGCACGGTGTGGGCGGCCTGGGCGATATCGTCGATACGCACCGGACCTTCTTCGAGGTGGCGAGTGGGGCGAGAGGGCTTGCGACGCGATTGTTTGCTCTGTCGTTTCTGCTGCCCCCTGCGTTTGTTCTTGGAGGAGTCGCGCCCACGTCGGCGATTACCTCGATTGCCTCGATTGCCTCGATTGCCTCGATTGCCTCGATTGCCTCGGCGGCGACCGCGGCGGCGACCGCCTTTTTTGCCGCTGTCGTCGGAGCGGTCGTTTTTCTTGTCACGACCCCTGGCACGGCGGCGATCCTCTCGACTGTCACGGCCGTTGGCTTTTCCGTTTTTCTGACCTCTCGAACGCCGGCGTCGACGTCGGGACTTCTTTTCGTCACTGTTTCGGCGGTCATTCTGGCGGGCCTGACGGCCGTTCTTCTTCGGAGCAGGCTTCTTTTTCTTGGTGCCCAGGGGAAGGCGCTTTCTCCCATCGGCTTCGAGCTTCTTTTCGAACTCATCGCGCAGCTTGTAGACGCCGGGGCGTATGTTTTCAACGGGGGAGTTCTTCTTCTTTTTTGCCTCTTTCGTCAGCCGTTCTCCCATGGTGTCTTCAGGGGTACGACCGATGTGGGAGAGGAGTTCTTCCTGAATGGCCGCCTCAGTAATCTTCTTGTAGTGAAGGGGGCGTTGGGCGCGGTAAAGGACTTCGATAGCAGCTTCTGCAAAGGTCATGTCGGATACTCCTGTGATTCCGAGCCGACTTCACAGGACAGGGACTGATACGCGTTGGGGTAGACAGATTGATCGAGGGGGCGGTGCGCCGTGAGAAGATGGGCGCAACGCGACTCTGCGGGATGCCGGAAACGATGCATCCGCGAAGAAGGGACGACCCATCGAAGATAGCGATGCGCCGTAGAGAGTCGATCCGGTAGCCACCGGGGTGAAATGGAACGTACGTGGTCCGTGTCAAGCGAAGGCTTCTCGTGGTTTGTGAAAGTCGGTTGCAAGTTCATCGTCGCTGGTCACGAGGGGTCCGTTGGTTCGGAACCCCCGGTCGTGGGCGATGGGGCTGCATCCGTTGAAAAAATTTTCGGGCGTCGATATTCCCACCCCCATTGGGGTGGCGAGGGCTCGAAGCGAGGTGTGGAGCAGCGAAATTCAACCCCAGATAAGGGGGAGTCGCCGCCGCTCGGCCCGGCGCCGAGCGCAACAAAAAACGCCCCGGGGCGAACCGATGTCGCCGCGGGGCGTCGCGCTCATTCTTCGGAGCCTGTGTCTGTATCGCCCTCGTCTTCGGGCTCCTCACCGATCTCCTCGTCGTCGCGCGTCAAATTATAGCGCTTCAGGAAGCGATCGACGCGGCCTTCCGTATCGACGAGCTTCTGCTTGCCCGTATAAAAGGGATGGGAGAAGGCGCTGATGTCGACGTTGATGACGTAGTGTTCGACGCCATCGATCTCACGAGTCTGCCTGGAGGTCAGAGTGGATCGAGTGATGATCTCGTGTTCTCCGTCGACGAAGACGACGGGATGGTAATCGGGGTGGATATCGGGTTTCATAAAGGCTCCTATGAAAGCGGTAGGCCGACGAACTAACGCCGCCAGGATCATCTGAGTGTCCGGGGCGGACCGCCGGCGTTGAAGCGTAAATTCGGTTTGGCGATCGGCAAGGGCAGTCACATCGATTCCAGAGTGCCGGGCCGACCGACGCAGCGCTTGTAGCGAAATTTGGGGCGTAATACAAGAGTTTGTCGTTACGTTCGCGTTGCTCACTTGTGGTTACGTTCGCTGGGCTCACTTGTGGTTGCGTTCGCTGGGCTCACTTGTGGTTACGTTCGCGTTGCTCACTTGTAGTTACGTTCGCTGCGCTCACTTGTAGTTACGTTCGCGTTGCTCACTTGTAGTTACGTTCGCGTTGCTCACTTGTGGTTGCGTTCGCGTTGCTCACTTGTGGTTACGTTCGCGTTGCTCAGTTGTGGTTTGCTAACTACCAACTACGAGCGACCGGAGGGAGCGAAACCACCAACGACAAGCGACCGAAGGGAGCGAAACGACAAGCGAGTGCAGTTCAACGAGCGAAACGACAAGCGAGTGCAGTTCAACGAGCGAAACTACAAGCGACCAAAGGGAGCGAAACGACAAGCGAGTGCAGTTCAACGAGCGAAACGACAAGCGACCGAAGGGAGCGAAACGCCAAGCGAATGCAGTTCAACGAGCGAAATGACATGAATTACCTCCAGAATAACTGGCGAAAGGACGTCCATGCCCGTCTGTGTGAACTCCTGGAAGGGGAGTCGGGGGTGGCGATCTTCGACTTCGACAATACCTGCATTCGCGGCGATATCGGGGAGTTGTTCGGATATTTTCTCGTGGAGACGATGCGCTACCGCTACGACCTCGAGGAGTTCTGGGAGCTCGTCGATGAGGCCGACGGAAAAGCTCGGCTGCGAAGGCTCACCGAGGAGGCCCAGGGGGTGGAGCCGGAAGAGCGGGAGCGATCGGAGGTATATGGTCGATATCTGGCGGAGATGACGGCCCTATACGGCCGGCGGCTGGAACGGTTGGGAAAACGGGATTGCTACGAATGGGCGGTGAGGCTTCACGTGGGGCTGACGCCCTCGCAGATGATGAAGTGGTCCACAGAGGCGATGGAGAGGTGTCTGACGACGGTGCAGCGTGCCGAGTCGTTTCGGACTCACGACGGAAGGACGGTGAAGATCGAACGGGGGATTCGTCCCCTTCTGGAGATTAGGACCTTGATCGAGGCCCTGGAGAAGGCGGGCTGGCAGGTGTGGGTGGTGTCGGCGACGAATATGTGGACAGTACAGGTGGCCGCAGGATTATTCGGGCTGCCCCCGGAGCGAGTGCTGGGAAATCGCGTCGATGTGGAGGATGGACGGCTGACGGCACGGACGGGACGGCCGGTCCTATTTCGGGAGGGAAAATGCGAGATCATCGAGGAGGTGGTGGGAAGAGTGCCGGATCTCGTATTCGGGGATGCCGTGACGGACTACGAGATGTTGTGTGCAGCGCGCAGGCTGGCGGTGGTCATCGACAGAGGGGATGAATTGCTTCGACGGGAGGCGAAGCGGCGCGGGTGGGCGATCCAGCCGCAAAATGAATTGACGAGTTATGAGTGTGAGCAGGAGAAGCAGTGGTAGAGAGAGTGCGCACGAGGGTAGTGGCCGTTGATGCCGAGTCGCCGCAAGAGGAGGTCATTCGGGAGGCGGCGCGGATCATCGAGGGCGGAGGATTGGTGGCGATGCCCACGGAGACGGTGTACGGGCTCGGCGGCGATGGCCTCTCGGCGGAGGCGGTGGCCCGGATCTTCGAGGCCAAGGGAAGGCCGGCGACGAATCCGCTGATCCTTCACGTGGCCTCCCAACAGCAGGCTCGGGAGTTGTCGAGGTCCTGGCCGGAGGTGGCGAAGCGATTGAGCGAGGCCTTCTGGCCAGGCCCGCTGACGTTGGTGGTTCGTCGTGCACCACAGGTGCCCGATGCCGTGACGGCGGGGCTGGATACGGTGGCGATTCGGATGCCGGCGCATCCGGTGGCGCGGGCGCTCATCGAGGCTGCCCGACGTCCCATCGCCGCGCCCAGCGCCAATCGGTACACCCAGGTGTCTCCGACGACGGCCGAACATGTACGGGCCGGTCTCGACGGAAGGGTCGACCTCATCCTGGACGCCGGGCCGACTCAGGTGGGACTGGAGTCGACGCTGGTGTCTCTGGTCGAGGATCCGCCCAGGATCTTGCGGCCGGGCATGATCGGCCGCGCAGAGCTGGGGCAGGTCGTCGAGCTGGCCAGTGGCGATGGCAAGGAGGGACGGGTCGTCGACGAGGACGTCCCTCGTATGTCTCCGGGATTGTCGAAGCGCCACTATTCGCCGGGCGCTCGGGTCCGCGTCGTCGATGAGGCTACCTTTGCGCAATTGATCGCCAGCCCGAGAGCTCAGGGGCGTGCCTTTATCGGCATCGGCGCCAAGGCGTCTGCCGAAGGGGTCGTCTACTTGCCCGACGAGGCAGAAGGCTACGCGCGTCGATTATACGCCGCCTTGCACCTGGTCGACGCCAGCGACGTCGACGAGATCGTCGTCGAGAAGCCGCCGGAAGATGGTGAGTGGGAGGCCGTTCACGACCGGCTCCGCCGGGCGATGGGGTGAGTGGGAGACATTGGGTCCTGGCTCTTGGGGGTGGGTGTGATCCACCTTGATCGGTTGTAGGACTCAACGTGGTCGAGGTTACACCCTGGCCCTGGCCCGAGCCCTGGCCCCGGCCCGATGTTGCTTCGCGTCGGCGAACGAGGTTTGGGCCAAAACCATCCTCAGG
>SLPW01000557.1 GCA_007131755.1 Myxococcales bacterium
GGAGAAGGTCGGGGTGGAGGGGATCGAGGCGATGGCCGAAGCGGGGGTGGTGGGGGTGTTGATGCCGGCGGTAAACCTTTTCCTGGGGACGGTCGACGAGCTCGCGCCGGCGCGCAAACTTTTGGACGCGGGCTGCGAGGTGGCGCTGGCGACGGATTTCAATCCGGGAAGCGCGATGACCCAGGATCTGGGTACGATCATCATGCTCGGGTGCACGCTCTACGGGCTCACCCCTGGAGAGTCATTGCGGGCGGTGACGGCGGCTGCGGCGAAGGCCCTTCGCCGCGACGATATCGGCACGCTCGAGGCCGGGACCCGCGCCGATCTGGCCTGTTTTTCGGCTCCGCATTATCGGTATCTGCCCTATCATTTTGGGCAGTCCCATGCGGAGGCGGTGATCTATCGGGGGACGGTGGTGTATTGGACGGAGGAAATTGCAGGGGATGGCTAATGGGTTGTGGGTAGTGGGTAGGTCTATTGATATCTCCCCCCAAGCCCGTACCTTTATAACGGATCGATGGGACTGACGTACTACGTACCAGGAGTAGCGAGATGTTCGAGTGGTTATGGATTCCCGTGGCGGCCGGTGGTCTGGCCGTGGCCTTCGTGGTGATGGGAAATAAAAAGCTCGACAAGGCGCTGGAGAAGGCGCGCACTACGGGGGAGGTGGCGGGGGTGGTGACGGTCATCGAGGCGGCGCCCGAGAAGAAGCATCCCAATATGTGGGACCAATCCATCAGCACCCTTTGGCAGGAATATCACCGGCAGGCGGCCATCGCCCTGATGATCGCCGCGGCACGGCGAAGCGACGCCCCGGTCATTCAATTCTGGCTCAAGAAAGCGATGGAGGTAGAACCCCAGCTCGCCGCAGAGCAGTTTACGGAGGAGTTTTTGGAGGAATTCTTCAAGCCCGCCGTGGCTGCCCGTTGTGGGCGGGTCAGTTGTTGTATGTAAAAGATAAAATCAAGGGAGAGGAGGAGATGGGGGAGATAAGGGGATATTTTCTTATCTCCAAATCTCCAAATCTCCAATATCTCCTCATCCCCTTTTGCTTACACGTCTGGCGATCGCCGGAATCAGCCGATGGGACATGTGACGCCCGTGCCGCCGATGCCGCAGTAACCGCCGGGGTTTTTGGCCAGATATTGCTGGTGATAGGTCTCGGCGTAGTAGAACTCGGGGGCGTCGTCGATCTCGGTGGTGACGCTGCCATGCCCCTCCTCTTTGAGACAGTTCTCATAAGCTTCGCGGCTTTTTTCGGCGGCCCGGCGCTGTTCGTCGCCGTAGGTATAGATGGCCGAGCGGTATTGGGTGCCCACGTCGGCGCCCTGTCTCATCCCCTGAGTGGGGTCGTGATTTTCCCAGAATAATTTGAGGAGTTCCTCGTAGGAGACCGCGTCGGGATCGAAGACGACGCGGACCACCTCGGTGTGGCCCGTGCGTCCCGAGCAGACCTCGCGATAGGTGGGATTGGGGGTGTATCCACCGGCGTAGCCGACGTGGGTGGAGTGGACGCCGTCGATCTTCCAGAACAGTCGCTCGGCGCCCCAGAAACAACCCATGCCGACGACGGCCATCTCCAGATGATCCGGGAAGGGGGGCTTGATGGGAGTCCCGAGGACGGCGTGCTCGTCGGCGACGTCGAGGGGCTCTTTGCGTCCGGGCAGGGCCTGCTGGGGATCGGGGAGCCTTTTTTTGTGGGGGTTGACAACCATGGCGATACCTCGATGTTTGGTGGCGATATGTGGGGAGTGCAAAAATAAGAAGTCAGGGAGTTGGGAGGTCAAGGAGATATCTATTCCTTGATTTTCCGAGTGAGAAAGTTGACACATCTGGCCAGATGTGAACAAGTTTCCCCGACGACAATCACGGATATGATAAAATCGGTGGAGTTATGCGAGTGACCTTGGGATTCGATCTGTTGCATCGACGTATTGAGGAGTGGACGGAGAGGGCTCAGATCGAGCCGGATGCGCCGATGACCGAGATCGAGGGTTTCGGTGAGTATGGCGCGGATCTGGTGGCCTTCTTACAGGACGTGCTGGAGGAGCTCGAGGTGACCGATGCGGAGCTGATGCTCGCGAGCAACGACGCCCCCAGCGGGGAGTTGTGCGAGGAGCTGGTGCGAGCGGTGCTCGAGGAGTGGGAGAGGCTCGACTTCGGAGAGCGTCCGGCGGGGTTGGAGCTCGATGACTTTCGACAGGTCATGGAGTCCGTGGCGGAGGTGCTGGAGTCCGAGCCTGGCGAGGTCCACTCCGAGCTCGAAGAGGCGGTGGAATCGCTGGATGAATTTCTCGCCGATGCGTGGTGAGATGAATTCGGTGCGGAATCTGGGGTGAGGGGTTTACCTGTTGGGAAGATAGGGGGAAAAGGCCTCCTCGAAGAGGGCGCGTCCCCCCTCGGGGATGGGCTCTCCGTGGGCGACGATGATCGAGTCCCAAGAAAGCTCTAGGACTTCCGCGAGGCTATCTGCAATGGCCCGGGGCTCGTCGAAGAGAACTTTCTTTGCGATGCGGGAGGGGCCGAAGCGTCCGTAGACGCCGTTGAGGCGCATGGCCTGACGTAAGATCCACTGGGGATGATCGACGAAATAAAAGGCCAGGTCGGAGACCACCAACACCCCGTCGCGGGTGTCGACGAAGAGGTGTTCCTCAAGTTTGGGGGCGCCGTCGACGGCGATCCAGCACAATACGTCTTCAATGGAGCCGCGCTGGCCCATGGCGACGGCGTGTTCGGGAAGGCGGACCTTTTCGTCCAGTCCGGACGGGACCAGCGCACGAGCCTCGGGCCAGCGCCGGCAGGCGTCGCCAAAATAGAGATGGTGCAGCTTGTTGGGGGCGATGATGGTGTCCACTTCCCCTAATTCGTCGATGGCATCCGCTGTGGTGTCATCAAAGGGAACGGGGCTGATGATGGCCAGGCGTCCCGAGGGAAGACGGACGATGGTGGCCCGCGCCCCCAACTTCAATCCGGCGACGCTAAGTGGGTGGTAGACGGTCCAGACGTGGTCGGAGAAGGGTTCGAGTTGGGACATTTTCGTTGACCTCTGGGGGCTGGTGGCTTTGTTTGGGGGACTCAAAGAGCGTTCTGGTGGCGCAACAGGGGCGGTAGCTGGGCCGCATGCCCTCTCCGGCCGCTCACATACAGCGTTCGCGTCCACTTCCCCGCCGACGGGAAGGGGATATAGGGCATATCGGAACCTATAGAATCAGCAGAATGGAAAAAAGGGGCGGATCATGAATTGGGAACATCACGAAGCGGAGGTCCTGATCATAGGCGCTGGAGCGGCGGGATTGCGCACGGCCATCGAATTGGCCCAGCGCGGCGTGGAGCCCCTGGTGGTGGGAAAGCGTGCCCACGGCGATGCGCATACGGTGATGGCGGCCGGGGGAATCAACGCTGCGCTGGGTACACGCGATGAGGAAGATCACTGGACCCTTCACGCTGCGGACACACTTCGAGAGGGGCATTTCGTCAATCAACCACAGGCCCTGGAGCTTTTGACCCGGCTCGCACCGGAGCGGGTGTTGGAGCTGGCCGCGTGGGGATGTCCCTTCGAGCGCACCGAAGATGGCGAGTTGGAGCAGCGGTTCTTCGGTGCCCATACGTTTCGGCGCACTTGTTTCGTCGGTGACGAGACGGGAAAGGCGATCCTGGAAACACTCGTGAAGCGGGCTGATGAATTGGACGTGCCACGACAGGAATACCTGATGATAACGGAGATCGTCGTTGGCGGCGGGCAAGCTCTGGGGGCTGTGGGCTGGGAGGGTTCGACGGGAAGACCCGTAGCTGTTTCGGCGTCGGCGGTGGTGGTGGCTGCCGGCGGGTGCACGGGGCTGTACCGGCGCAATTCGTCGAGGGCTGGCGAGAATACGGGCGATGCGATGGGGTTGGCCTGGCGGGCCGGCGCCGAGATGCGGGATATGGAGTTCGTCCAATTTCATCCCACGGGCATGGTGGCTCCCGAGCAGATGGCCGGTGAATTGGTCACGGAGGCCGTCCGTGGCGAGGGGGGGCGGTTGTACAACGCCGAGGGAGAACGGTTCATGAGAGATTATGCGCCGGAAGAGATGGAGCTTGCGCCGCGGGATGTGGTGGCTCGGGCCATCGCCCGGGAGCTCGATGAAGGGCGGGGAACCGACAAGGGCGGGGTCTATCTCGATATCTCGCATCGCGACGAGGAGTATATCGCCCATCGACTACCCGATATGTACGCGCGCTTCGGGAGGTTGGGGGTCGATATCGCCGAGGAGCCCATGGAGGTGGCGCCGACGGCGCATTACGCCATGGGTGGCGTCAAGGTCGACTTCGCCACGGGGGCGACGAGCGTGGAGGGATTATACGCCGTCGGTGAGGCCACGGGAGGGCTGCACGGAGCGAATCGACTGGGCGGAAATTCACTGTCCGAGACCCTGGTCTTCGGACAGTTGACGGGTGCTCATCTTGCACAATGGGTTGCTGGAAGGCAGACGCCGGTGATGCAGGACGAGGATATCCGGCGCCGTCTGGAGCGCTGGGGGCGGTATAGCCGCCAGCACGGCCAGCACTCGCCAGGGCGATTGGTGCAACGGCTGCAGACGCTTCTGGAGTTGCGGGCCGGCATCGTGCGCCACGGCGAAGGGCTCGAGCTTGGTCTGGAGGAGTTGGCCGAGCTTCGCCGCGACGCCGACGATCTGCGAGTCCACACCACACCGGGGTCGAAATACTTCCAGCAGGTCTGCAACCTGGAGTTTATGCTCGATACGGCGGAGATGATCCTCTGGAGCGCCAAACGTCGACGGGAGTCACGAGGTGCCCACTTTCGCGAGGACCATCGCGATTCGGAGACCAATTGGCGCAAGTCCATCGTCTGCCGCCGTCGCGAAGAGGGAGGCCTGGAGCTAATCACGCAAGACGTCGGTGAGCCGTCGGAAGAGGTGCGGCGGGCCATCGAGAGGGGGAACGGCAGGTAATGGGGAACGGCAGGTAATGGGTGGTAGGTGGGAATGACCTCGAGCGTTCATAACCCACTACCCACTACCCACTACCCACTACCCACTACCCACTACCCACTACCCACTACCCACTACCCACTACCCACTACCCAATACCCGCAGTTCTACAGTAATTCCTCCGCTTCTTTCTCGGCCTGGCGGGCTTTGGCGCGGCCTTCGTCGACGTCGACGAAGAGCAATATAATGGCGCCGACGATGAAGAATAAGATGATGGATAGGATGCCCGGGCGGCTAGAATCGAAATAGGCCGAGACCATGGCGAAGACGAAGGGGCCGGCGATTCCAGAGAAGCGCTCGAAGACGGCGAAGAATCCGAAAAATCGACCCGATAGGTAGCGGGGGATCATGCTCGCGAAGAGCGAGCGCGACAACGCCTGGGTGCCGCCCTGGACCAGCCCCACCATGGCGGCGAGGATGAGGAAGTGGGTGGCGTTGGTCATGAAGTAGGCGAAGACGCTGATGACGGCGTAGACGAAGAGGCCGAAGAGGAGCGTCGCCTTCGTGCCCACCCGATCGGCGACGATGCCGAAGAGAAAACTGCACGGAATGCCGACGACCTGGACGAGGATGATGGCACCGATGAGGAGTTCCTGCTCAAATTGGAGCTCTCGTCCGTAGATGGTGGCCATGCGAATGATGGTGCTGATGCCGTCGTTGTAGATCAGAAAAGCGATCAAGAATAAGAAGGCGTGGCGATATCCCCGGACCTCTCCGAAGGTGCGCTTCAGGCCGACGAGCCCCTTGTGAATGGCTTCGGTGACGCCGATATCCTCCTCGTCGACCTCCAGCGGCGGCTCGGGGACTCTGAGCAAAAGAGGGATCGTGAAGACACCCCACCAGAGGGCGACGCCCAGAAATGACAGTCGCACGGGAGTGAGGCTGCCTTCGGAAAAGCCGAACCACTGAGGCTGAAGCAGCAACACCAGTGTGGCCACCAGGATGAGAGTCGCCCCCAAATAGCCCACGGCGAAGCCCGCCGTGGAGACGCGATCGATCTCCTCGCGCCTGGCGATATGGGGAAGCAGTGCGTCGTAGAAGACGACCGAGGCGTTGACCCCCACGTTGGCGATGATGAACAAGATGGAGGCGAGGACGAGATCGCCCTCGTGGATAAAATACATGCCGGCTACGGCGGCGACGCCGAGGCCGGCGAAGGTGCCGAGGAGTCGCTTCTTTACGGCAAGATAATCCGTCAGGGCGCCCAGGATGGGGGCTACCACTCCGGCGCTGATGAGCGCGGCCGTGGTGAGAAAGCCCAGGCGTTGAGTGGCCTGTTGGTCGCTCAGGTGTGGGGCGGCGACATCGGAGAAATAGATGGGAAAGACGGTGACCACCACGACGGCATAAAATCCGGTGATGGCCCAGTCGTACATCGCCCAGGCTCGCAGCTCCGGACGGTGGAGGGCGAGCAGTTTCAGGATGCGTTGAAAGCGCGAGGGAGAGGCCATCGATGTGAGGTCGCGGAGAAGTTGGGTCCCTTATAGGGACCGGGGACGGAGCACCTTTGTGAGTTGAAAGCCCTGGGAGCCGGCTGTCTCCGCCCAGGTGTCGGCCGCGGTCTGAAGCAGGGCGGCGTTGGCAGGGGTCAGGCGCTCGCGCTGGCCGGCGAGGTAGGAGATGACGGCCTGCCAGCCAGGGTTATGCCCCAGGATCAGGACGCTGCCGATATGATCGTCGAGCGCGGTCAGAATTCCCATGGCGGCGTCGACGCCGGCCAGATAGAGATCGTCTCGCCAGATCGCTTCCGGCGAAGGGTCGAAGTTGGGCTTCATGGCCTCCCAGGTCTGACGGGTGCGCTCGGCGTCACTGGAGACGACAAGATCGGGAGTCCATCCGAGCTCGGAAAGGCGCTGAGCGATCTCCGATGCCTGTCGGCGTCCCAGATCGGAGAGGGGGCGTTGGTGGTCGGTCTGGCCGGGCTCGGGTTGCCGGGCCTGGGCATGGCGCATGACGATGAGGCGGCGCTCCATAGTGCTACTCCGGGAGAGACGATTTCCAGAGCAGCGAATTCAGCACAGGGGTAGTCGGATTGTCAATTGGTCTCCGTCCGGAAAGCCCGTAACGTGGAATGCTCGCTCCCAGGCCCTGGCCCTGTCCCCGGCCCGGGCCCGAATTAGCCCTTGCCCATGTCCTTGCCCTTGCTCGCAGTTTTGGAGTGAAAAAAAGGCGGGCCGGTCCCTGGCCCGATTTTGCTTCGCGTCGGCAAATCACGTTTGGGCAACCATTTCCCTCCGGAGGGAGGAGGAAAACCCGGAAAAAACAACAACAAAGGACGGGCCTGGGCGAGGGCCGGGGCC
>SLPW01000190.1 GCA_007131755.1 Myxococcales bacterium
CAACTTCAGGAGAGGGTTTCCAACTTGAGAGCCGTCAGAATGCAACACAGCCATCCTACTATCAATGCCAGTCCTCCCACGGGAGTGATCGCCCCCAATCCGCGAATATCGCTCAAGACCAATACGTATAGAGAGCCCGAAAAGACCAGAATGCCCACGGCGAACGCCCATCCCGCCACCAGAGCCGTCACCGAGTCTGTCTGCTGATACAGCCACGCGGCGCCGAAGAGCGCCAGGGCATGATACATCTGGTACCGAACACCCGTCTCCCACACGGCGAGCATATCCGGGGCAACCCGGTCCTCCAGCGCATGAGCGCCGAAGGCTCCGGTGACCACACCCAGAAGGCCGAAAACACTTCCCAGGATGACGAAAATCTTCATGGAAACTCCGAATTGATATCGTCCGTCGCAGGCGATGAATCGTCAGTGAGGTGCTGAAGCCGCTCCAACTCCCGCTTTCGCCTCATCACCTCTCCGGGCGGCGGGTCTACGATGCGGCCGTCGATCTCCTCGAGGTACATCAACTGCTCTCGTGCCTGGCGTTGACGCTCCGATTGCTCGTGCAAAAGCGTCCACTCGCGAGCGAAGACGATGGCATGATCTGCATGGTGGGTCGCCCACACCTCAGCGTGGCGAACGGCCTGTTCATGATCCACCTCTTCACCGCAATCACAACCCGATGCAGAGGTCATCATCACCAACAGCCCTGCGGCCACGACGCCCCCCCACAACACCGCTCCCCGCTCAATCAGCGTCGGCCATCTCTTCCCAGAAGTGAGCGCTGACGCGAATTCCCGCATAGAAATTCTCCAGGTTGAATTTTTCGTTCGGGCTGTGCAGACGATCGTCTCCCAGCCCAAAGCCCATCAACACCGTCGGCGCGTCGAGCTTTCGCGAAAAGGTCGCCACCACGGGAATTGTGCCTCCGCCCCGCGTAAATACAACCTCCTCGTTCCACACCGTGGACAACGCCCGCGCCGCCGCTCGCACCGCCGGCGCGTCCCGCTCGGTGATCACCGCCTCTCCACCGTGGAAGATGCGAACCTCCACCTCCACCGCCTCTCCGGCCAACTCCTCCACCCATTTTTGGGCCTTGCGGGCGATATCGTCCGGGTCCTGGTCGGGCACCAGACGACAGGAAAATTTGGCATGCGCCGTCGCCGGAAGCACCGTCTTCGCTCCCTGCTCCGTATAGCCACCCCAGATCCCGTTGAAATCAAGCGCCGGACGGGCCCACACCCTCTCCAGCGTCGTATATCCCTCTTCGCCTTTGAGCTTCGAGACTCCCGTCTCCTGGCGATACTCCTCTTCCGAGAAGGGAAGCGCCGCGAAAGCCTGACGCTCCTCTTCTTCCAGAGGCCGTACGTCGTCATAGAATCCCGGAATCGTCACCCTTCCGCCGTCATCGTGAAGGGCGTTGATGATCCGCGCCAGCTCGTTGATCGGATTCGGCACCGCCCCTCCGTACAGCCCGGAGTGCAGATCGTGGCTCGGACCGCGAACGCTCATCTCCATATAGGCCAGCCCCCGCAATCCGTAGGTGATCGTCGGAAGGCCGGGGGCGTACATCGACGAATCGGAGATGATCACGGCGTCACAGGACAGCTTCTCCCGGTTCTCCTCCACCCAGGGGGCCAGATGTTTGCTCCCGATCTCCTCCTCACCTTCCAGCAATAATTTTACGTTCACCGGAAGCTCTCCGGCCGTCTTCAGCCAGGCCTCGATCCCCTTGATATGGGCGAAGAACTGACCTTTGTCGTCCGTGGCGCCGCGGGCGAAGATCTTTCCGTCGCGAAGGTCGGGCTCAAAGGGAGGCGACTTCCATTCATCGAGAGGATCCGGGGGCTGCACGTCGTAGTGACCATACAGAAGAAGCGTCGGCGCCTCATCGCCACACTCACAGTGCTCGGCATAGACGATGGGATGGCCCTCCGTGGGATGGACCTCCACAAGCTCCATCCCGATCTCCTCCAGATGCTCTGCCAGCCACTGCGCACAGCGCTGGACCTCCGGGGCGTAGCTCTCCTCCGTGGAGATGCTGGGGATGGAGAGCAGTTGAAATAACTGCTCCAGAAAATTCTCCTGATTGGACTCGATATAACTCTGAACGTCTTGTTGGTGGCTCACCGTCATGTCCATGTATTGGGAAAGGGGATCTGGCTTTGTTGATCTACTGAGAATCGATCTACAGCGGGGTCGTCGGGGCGTCGTCGAAGTCCTCGGGATCGCCCGGCTCCGCCGGCGGAAGATGGTCGAAATCCTCCTGTCGCACTCCTGCCTCTTCCATCACCTGATCGGAGACGTAGATGGGAATGTCTCCTTTGACCGCCAGGGCCAGGGCATCCGAGGGCCGGGCGTCGACCTCCAGGATCTCCTGTGGCGTGATCAGAAAAATCGTGGCGTAAAAGGTGCCTCCCCTCAACTCGTCGACCTGTACCTTTCCGATCTCGGCCTCCACCTTACCGAGAATATTGACCACCAGATCGTGGGTCAGGGGTCGCTGGAAATCCTCGCCATCCAGACCGAGTTGAATCGCCAATGCCTGTGAGGGATTGATGAAGATGGGAAGCACGGCGTGCTGTTCGGAGGACCCCAACATCACCGCCGCGCCTTCGCCGGGAGTGGCGAATACACCCAGGATCTCTCCTGCCGAATACCCCTCGGGGGCTTCGCCGTAATCCGGCGTCGGCCGCTGCACAGGCTCCTCCACCACCGGTTCTTCTTCGGCCACCGGCGGCGTCGAGGAACAACCCCACGTCACCAGACTGAGACATAGCAGCGAGATCCCGACCACAGAGCTGGAAGTGCGGGCTCGAAAGCTCATGAAATATCCGTGGAAAAAGTGCTGTAAATATCACCGCCATCAGGTCAACGTCGTCGGCGATAGTTGCATTTCCCCCTATTGTGCGCAATCGGCGCCGGCAGCTTCCCCGAACAACTCCCGCCTCGCCACGTCGAGCCCGTCCAGGCTGTGGATGTCCTCGTTGAAATAGGGCACACACATGATCGGCAGCTCCCCCGGCAATTCCTCGCTCATCTTCACGATACTCCCGGCGTCCTGATCGGCCCGGAGCTGAAATTGCTGTGCGTTCTCGCGCAACCCCTGCGCCAGCGCCTCCATATCGAGCTGCGCCGACTCCTCTAGCTGCGCACTTCTCCCCAGCGCCGATAGCCGGTCCGCCAATTCCGACGGCCGGCGATCCAATTCCTCTGCCCCCACCCACTGGGGATGGACCCGATTGACGATAAACCCGTCCACGTTGAGCTCCTCCCCGTCGAGACGGTCATAGAAAAACAACGCCTCCTCCACCGTCAGGGTGTCGGGAGCGGTGACGACCAGAAATCCCGTCTCCTCGCTGGCCAGGAGTTCACGCACCGCTCTCGCACGCTGCTCAAACCCCTCGAAGAGCGTCGAAAAGGTGCGAAGAAAGGTGCTCAACTCCTCCAATAATTCTCCGCCCGTGAATTTCCCCAACGTTCGCGTCACGTAGGACGTACCTACCGACAAGATCCCCCGCCGCGGCGTCCCCGACAGCACTCCCGGTTTATACATCCACTGCAGAGCTCGCGAGCTGACGGCGTCCACCATCCGCTCCGGCGCCTCCAGAAAATCCAGCGCATGGGTGGTCGGCGGAGTATCCAATACGATCAGATCGAACTCCCCCTCCACATATAGATCGTAGAGGCGCTCCGAGGCGGCGTATTCTTGCGTGCCCGCCACGCTGGTCGAAAAATAATGATAGAAGCGGTTTTCCAGAATCTCTCGCCCCGTCTCCTCGTCGGGGGCGTCGCGCTGGACGAGACGATCGAAGGACTCCTTCATATCCAGCATCATCGCCCACATTTCTCCCTTCGGATGCAGGCCCACCTTCTCAAATTGCTCCATCGAGATCTTCTGGCGCTCACTGCCGATGGCGTCGATCCCCAGGCTATTCGCCAGCCGGCGCGCCGGATCGATGGTCAACACCAGGACCTTCAGACCTGCCGTGGCGGCCTGCAATCCCAAAACGGCGCTGCTCGTCGTCTTGCCCACTCCGCCGGAGCCGACGCAGATGATGATCTTGCGCTCCTCGAGCATCTCCCGAAACGGTCTATGGTCATCGATGGCCATTTCAGTCCTTCATCCCGCCGATTGAGCGCTCGACGTCTCCGCCGGTAAGACCTCGTCTAAGTCCCCGGCGATCTCGTCGATGATCGCAAAGCTCATGCGATCAAAGAAATAATACGGTATTTCGATCAACGGCTCTTCCACCTCCGCTCTCAACTTCTCGAGATATTTTTGCTGCATCGCCACTCGATCGATTCGAAATTTCGCCGCCTCTAGATATCCCAGAACCTTCGACTCCTCATCTTCTTCGCTCTCATCGGCATCACGATCCACATGCCTTCGCGCCGCCTCGATCCAATCTTCCTCTTCTTCTGAGAACAGCGGGCGATAGATGGCATTGGCGATCACACACGCCACGGGAAGTTCCATCTCCTCTTCGATGACCTTCCTCAACATCAGCGTCTCGTTGACCGGCATATCCTCGGCGAGTGTCACGAGAGCGATGCCTGTTCTCGTTTCGTCCCGTAATAATTCCAGGATGCTCTGGGCCTCGTCATACATCCTTCCCGAGTTGATGAGGTTCGTGATCACCGACGCGATCTTCAGAAAGAAGATCCCGTGCCCCGTGGCCGGCGCGTCGACGATCACCTTGTCCCACACGGGCTTTCCGCGCTCGTCCTCCTCGGTGACGTGATAATAGGCCTTGCCCAACATCAACAGTTCATTGAGACCCGGAACGACCCTCAAAAATGCTTTAACGACGCGATTTTCGAAGACCGCCCGATAGATCAATTTGATCTTGAGCACCATCAAGGCGTACTCCTCCATGGCCGCCTGAGGAGTGACGTTGACGGCGTATAGATTCTCGTCCACCTCCCGAATCTCACTGTCCACCTGAGCGGCGCCGAATAGAGAGCTGCTCTTGTCCTTTACCCCCAGCTCCATCAACAGCGTTCGCTCGCCACGGCGCGCACAGCTCAACGCGAAGGCCGACGCCATAGTGGTCTTGCCGACGCCTCCTTTGCCCGAAAACAAAACGAAGCGCCGTCTGTGTAAATCCGGTGAACTCACGCTGTGCTCATCATAGGGAATGAATCGAATCGCCGACCGTACTTAAAACGAGGAGGTGGGGCCCCGACACCAGTGGCCAGCGAAACTTAGTCAACCCGGTGGGGGGACGCAAGCAAAGCCGGTCCGAATTGACCAACGACCGTGCTTGCATCGAAGGCTTACGTTGCCAACTCTCCCGACGCCATCTATCTAAGAAGCGGTCAATACGAACGCACCGCACAAAGACGAAACCCCATGGGCCGCACAGAAGTCACCGAAAATTTCCTACAAGAGCGTGGCGCCGAATGGACGAGCGATGACGAGCTTCGCCGCGTCGACCACTACGGCGACCCCGACGCCGAATACGAAACCGTCGCCCAAGGTGGTCTGGCCATCATGGAGCGCGGCCGGCGCGACACTCTGGTCATCTCCGGAGAGGACGCCGTTCCCTGGCTCCAGGGGCTGGTGACCAGCGATCTCCACGAGCTCGTCGACGAGGGCAACGGCCAGAGAACGGCCTTCGTCAACACCACGGGCCGCTTCGTCGGCGAAGCACGCGTCCTCCACCTTCCGGAATTGCTCCTCCTCGATATGGAGCCCGGCACCCTCGACGGTGGTCTCTACAGCCACCTTCGCCAGCACATCATCCTCGAAAAGGTCAACCTCGACGATCGCAGCGACGCCACGGCCCGCGTCGGCTTCTTCGGTGAGCGCGCCGCCGAAGTTCTGGAGCGACTGGCCGATTGGAAATATCCGCCTGGCGAACGCCCTCCCTTCCACGGCAGTTGGAGCCGATGGAGCGGTCGCGATCTGATCGTCCAGCGCGTCGTCTGGAGCCGCCTGCCCGGCTTTGAGATCTGCTGCGACGTCGACACTGTCGTTCCCCTTATGGAGGCCATCGAAACCCTGGAGGGATCGCTTCCCCTCATCGGTCACCGCACCTTCGAAACAATGCGCATCGAGGACGGCATTCCCCGCTTCGGGACCGAACTTCACGACCGGGTCATCCCACTGGAGGCCCACTTCGACGACGCCATCTCCTATGAAAAGGGCTGCTATCTGGGCCAGGAGATCATCGCCCGACTGGACTCGAGGGGAATCCCGGCGAAGCTCCTTCGCCGCGTCGTCCTTGATGGCAAAGAGGTTCCTCAACCGGGCACCACCGTGTACTCTGTGGACGACGAAAAGAAGATCGGCCACGTCGAAAGCGCCGCGTATTCGCCACGTCACGACGCCCCCGTGGCGCTGGCCTTCGTAAAGCGAAACCACAACGATATCGGCAACGCCGTGCGCATCGACGACGCCGAAGGCCGACTGCAGCCCCTCCTCGATCTGACCGCCCTGTCCTGACACCAACGCCCTGTAGTTACCATGAACCAGCCTGCCCCGGATCTGACCGTCAATGAATCACTGCTAGAGCAATACGACGGCGCCGTACCCCGTCACGTGGCCTGTATTATGGACGGCAACGGGCGATGGGCGCAGGGCCGGGGCCTCAAAAGGCTTCGCGGCCACCGCGCTGGCGCGAAATCCGTGCGCTGCGTCGTCGAGTCCTGCCGCTACCTGAACGTCGACGTGCTGACCCTCTACGCCTTCAGCTCACAGAACTGGCAGCGCCCCCGCGGCGAAGTGTCGGGGCTGATGAAGCTCTTCGATATCTACATCAAAAAAGAGCGGCGACGCCTCGTAAAAAACGGGATCCGCCTGCGGGTCATCGGCGATCGAAGCCGCCTGTCCGACAAGCTCCAGGGGGCGATCGCGGCCCTGGAGGCCGAGAGCGCCTCCAACGATGCCATGCTCCTGCAGGTGGCCGTAAGTTACGGCGGCCGCGAAGAGATCCTCCGCGCCTGTCGCAGGCTCGCCACCGCCGCCGCCGCCAAAGAGCTGGACCCAGACGCCATCGACGAGCGCATGTTCTCGCGCCACCTATATACGGGCGGCCTCCCCGATCCGGAACTCGTAATCCGCACCAGCGGGGAGTATAGAATCAGCAATTTCTTGTTGTGGCAGATCGCCTATAGCGAGTTGTACTTCACCGAGACATTATGGCCCGACTTCAATGAGGCCGAACTCTTGAAAGCCTTCGCCGATTTCAGCCGTCGCCAACGCCGATTCGGAAAGACGGCAGAGCAGGTGACCTCATGACACGCCCCTTCGACATCTTC
>SLPW01000589.1 GCA_007131755.1 Myxococcales bacterium
GGTCAATGGTGACCACGGAGGGCGGAGCAAGGCCTCCGGTAAGAAACCACTGCGAACGGCGGGCCTGGGCGAGGGCCGGGGCCCGGGCCTGGGAACAACAACCGACGGAAACCGATCACACCCGTGGACGGCAGGTGGATTGACAAAATGTCGTTGATTCGGTCCGCTGAGAGGCCGTTTTGACAAAATGTCAAAATGATCGTTTTGCGATGGGTTGATTTTGATGGGGATGGGGGACGGATCGGCGATCGCCGAGGAAGCTCGATTGTGGCGACAGTGGGTGGAAGGGCTTGAAATTATAGGGTCATTCGCCTATCGAGGGTGGCCCTGTTCAGGGGCTCGGGAGTGATGGCCGCCGGAAAAGACGGAATGAATCGAGGGTGGCAGGGTATTTGCACATCATCTCATCGGCGGGACCAGACAGGTGTCGTCGCACAGGCGGTGTCGCCCGTGAGTGATCGGAACCAACGTAGCAGGAAGCCATGGAATCGATTTTTCAGAGATTTGGGTGGGCGATCAATTTTGCGCTCATCGGTATGGCGATGTTGTTGTTGGCGATGTTGATCAACGGCGTGGTTGCCATTCAACTTGCGGAATTGACGGTGCCGCGCATTCCGTCCTTTGAGGACCTGGTCTCCGATGAGGAGCCGATGGTGGCCGAGGATCGAGGCCATTGGGTGGATGGATTGAAAGCGCGCTGTCTCTTTGGTTGTCCCGAGGTGGAGATCGATCCCGACGAATGTCCGGAGGGTTGTGACGAGGGGGAGGTGTGCGAGGCCGGCCAATGCGTTCCCGAAGATCAGGGGATGGAAGAGGAGTTCGACGACGGAGTACCGCGTCTGACCACGCTGGAGATGGAATTGACGGGGGTGATGGCGGCGAGCAATCCCCGGTGGTCGATGGCCATGATCTACGACCAGGCGGAGAGAGAGACCTACGTGGTGGGCGTGGGGGATATACTTCCCTCGGAGAACGAGGTGGAGGTCTTAGAGATTCGTCGCGATCGGGTGTTTATCGATCACGACGGAAAGTTGGAGTTCATTCGCCTCGAGGATTCCCCCTATGGAGATCCAGAGGTCCAGGATCCGCGAGAGCGTACACAGCGTACCCAGCGAGATCGCGAGATCGATGAGGAGCATCGACGCCAGCGCCGGGCGCAGACCGGAGACTCCGAGCCCGGTGAAGACTCCGGGGTCGAGCGCCATGGCGATGGCCAATATAGCGTCGACCGCAGCCGTATTGAGCAGGAATTGGAGAATTCCGATCAATTGGCACGGCAGGCACGCATCATGCCCAATTATCGAGACGGACAGTCTCAGGGCGTGCGCCTGGTGGGGGTGACGTCGGACAGCGTGTACTCCGATATCGGGATCCGAAGCGGCGACGTGCTGCGCACGGTCAACGGAGAGATGCTCTCAACCCAGCAGGATGCCATGGATATGCTGGAGCGAATGAGCAATGAAGGGGAAGTGACCATAGAAATTGAGCGGCGCGGCCAGCGCCAGGAAAAAACCTACACCATTCGATAACCACCTGTGTCAATGAATAGGGCACCACGAGAGTTCAGTTGTGGTCGACGACACACAGCGAGAGACGAGAGTATGGGACGAAAGCAGTATCGAAGACCGAAGATCGCCACCACCGAAGGAACTGGCGTGCACAGCAGGCGGCGCTGGTGGACTGCGATTGTGGCGCTGTTGGCGGTGTCGCTGTTGGTGCCGAGCCAATCGTGGGCCCAGGGCGAAGCGCGTACGGACAATCCCGGCGTCGTCGGCGGAGAGGACGCCATGGACCAGGCCGAGGCGGCCCAGGGCCAGGAGGTGGACGACGACGACGTCCGCGAGGCCGAGCAGCACGGCGACGTGATCCGTCCCGAAGACCTGAGTCCTCACGAGCGCTACGATCTGCCGCCGAATTTCGATCCCGGTTTTCAGCCCCGCCAAACGCCCAGGCATACGCGGGTGACCATCGACTTTCGCGACGCCAACCTGGAAGAGGTGGTCAAGTTCTTTGCGGCGGCGATGAGCATCAATTTCATCGTCGCCGACAGCCTGAAGGCGGACAAGACGATTACCATCATTTCGCCGCAAGAGGTGACGCTGGAGGAGGCGTATCAGGCGTTTTTGTCGGCTCTGGCGATGAACGGATTGACGATTGTCCCTCACGGTAATTTTCTGAAGATTCTAGACTCACAGGACGCCATTGCGGAGCCGATGGTGCCCTACGAGATCTATGACGATATTCCGGTAGAAGCGCGGATGGTGACGGGGATCATCCCCGTGGAGAATTCGAATATCGACGAGATCGAGGACGTGATCAGCAATTTTACGTCCTCCGATGCGACGATCATCAAATTTCACAACAGCCTTATCATCAATGAGAATGCGGCGAACCTGAACCGGATTCGGGCGCTGGTGGAGCGACTCGATCAAGGGGAGGCGGCGTCGAACCTCTATGTGTATCGGGTGCGTCACGCCGACGCCACGGAGATCCGCGACCAGTTGGAGGCCATCTTCGGAGAGGCCGACGACAGCCAGGCGCGCCAGCGCGAGTTGTCGGCGCGCGAGCAAAGAGCACGTCAGCGGCGTCAACAGCAGGAGTCGAGAAGTCCCGAGGGGGGCGATGAGATGTCCGATCTGGAGGTGGACATCACGAAGATGATCGCAGACGAGCGCACCAATCAATTGGTGATCGTGGCCAATGATCGTTCCTTTCAGCGCATCAAGGAGATGATCGAGATCCTGGACGTGCCCACGGCGGTTGGTGGTGAGGTACACGTCAAATTTCTGGAGTACGCGAACGCCGAGGATCTATCGGCGACCCTGTCGGAGTTGGCCAGCGGAGCTCAGCAGCAGCAGGAGGAAGACCGAGGGGCGGCGTCGCTATTGCGCGGTGAGATTCAGATTACGGCCCACACCCCGACGAATGCCCTGGTGGTGATCGCCAGCCCCCGGGATTTCGTGGCCCTGGAGGACGTGATCGATGAGCTGGATCGACCCCGTCGTCAGGTCTACGTAGAAGCGGTGATCATGGAGATCGGAATGGATATCAACCGGCGCGTCCAGCTAGGAGCGGCGTCGGGGATCGCAAAGGATCTGGGATTTATCATCCCCGACAGTGCGCTGGAGTCGGAGTTTTTGGACAGCACTCAGGGCGGTGGGTTGGGCCAGGTCAATTACGGAGGCCTGGAGGACATCATGGGTCCCGGGCTGGGTCTGGGGCTTGTGGGGCCGCCGATTCAGATCCCGGGAATGGAGATCTCACTTCCGGCGGTGGCGCTGTTGCTGCAGGCGACGCAGACGGACAATTTGATCAACGTATTGTCGACACCTTCAATTCTGACTCTGGACAACGAGGAGGCGGAGATCATCGTCGGTGAGCGCGTACCCATTCGACGGGCGGTCGGAGGCGGAGGTCTCGGGGGTCTGTTGGGCCTGGGAGCGATGGGAGGCCTGGGAGGTGATCAGCAGACCGACCGAAGGCGCGGCGGTCAGGCGGGTATGGAGGGACTGGGAGCTCTGGGTGGATTGGGTGGGTTGGGAGGCCTGGGTGCCCTTGGCGGCATGGTCTCCCCCATCGATTACGAAGACGTGGGGATCGAGCTGCGCATTCTGCCCCAGATCAACGAGAGCGACTATGTGCGCCTCGAGGTCGATCAGGAGGTCAGCGATCTGAAGGGAGCCGGCGATGGCGACGCGCTGTTGCCGACGAGGACCAGGCGCAACGCCCAGACGACGGTGCTGGTGCGTGACCAGTCCACCATCGTCATCGGGGGGCTGATGCGAGACGTGGAAAACGAGACGGTGCAGAAGGTTCCCTTTCTGGGAGATATCCCCGTGGTGGGAGCGCTGTTTCGAAGCAAGAACACAATGACGACGAAGCAAAATCTAGTGCTGATGCTCACGCCCTACATCATCGAGAGCGAGGCGGACCTTCGCCATATCTACGACCGGAAAATGGAGGAGCGCGAAGAGTTGTTGCGGCTCTTTGCACGGCGAGAGATGGAGTATATCCGGACCGTCGATTTTCGTAAGAAGTCTGGGCTCCTGGAGGTGATGCGAAGCGAGATCACCGAGGCGAAGCGCGACGAGGAGGCCAGGCGAAGAGCGCTGGAGGAGTTCGAGCAGCACGGCCCGCGCTACGAGATTCTGGGCGTGGGAGATCGGGAGGAGAGAGAAGACGGGCAACGCTCTCGCGGTGAGACGCTGGACGATATGGTGGAGGAGTCGGACGAGCCCTTCGGGCCGGGACAAGAGCAAGAAGATCAGGAGACGGAAGAGGTGGAGAGCGAAGAAGAGGAAACCGACGACGCCGATGGCGAGGAGTGAGCAATGTATAATCGCCAACGACTCGGTGAAATCTTGATGGAAATGGACCGGCTTCAGCCGGGGCAGCTCGACCATGCCCTTTCGGTGCAGCGTGAAAAGGGGGGCAGGATCGGAGAGATCCTGGTGGAGATGGAGTTCGTGGAGGAGGAGGACGTCGCCCGGGCCCTGGCGCGCCAGCTCGACTACCCCTGCGAGATGAATATCGATACGGAGGAGCTGGATCTTCAGTTGTTGGAGAAATTCAAGCTCGGGTGGGCCCGTGAACACGGAGTGTTGCCCTATGAGGAGCGTGGTGGGCATGTGTTGGTGGCCACCGACGATCCCCTGGCGGTGGAGGTGCTCGACGAGGTGAGGTTGTTGACGGGCAGTGAATTGATGCCCGTGGTGGTGCCGACGACGAAGCTTCAAGAGGCGATCAACTCCGCCTTCGATCGAAAGAGTCGCCAGCTCGGGGGAGGGCTCGACGATCTGGACGAGGAGGAAAACCCCCATGCCGAAGAGGCGTCGCTGGATATCAACGATCTGTTGGATGCGGGCGACGACGATGAGGCGCCGGTCATTCGCTTCGTCAACAGCCTATTCGTGCAGGCCGTTCGGGAGCGGGCCAGCGATATCCACATCGAGGCCGGGGAAAAAGAGCTGACCGTGCGCTTTCGCATCGACGGAGTGCTCCAGGAAGTGGCCAATCCGCCCAAGCGCTTTCACTCCAGTATCATAACCCGCATCAAGATCATGGCCGGCCTCAATATCGCCGAGAAGAGGCTGCCCCAGGACGGGCGAATTCGCATCAAGATGGCGGGAAAGGATATCGATATCCGGGTGGCCACGGCGCCGGCGGTCCACGGGGAGCGGATCACCATGCGCCTGTTGGACAAGTCGGCGGTGTTGTTGAACCTTCGAGATATCGGGATGGCCGAGGACCATCTCGACGTGATGTTGGACATCATCTTCAACCCCCACGGCATCATCCTGGTCACGGGCCCAACGGGAAGCGGAAAGACGACGACCCTGTATTCGTGTCTGAGCGAGATCAACAGCCCGGACAAAAATATTCTGACCATCGAAGATCCGGTGGAGTATCAGCTCGAGGGCATCAGTCAGATGCAGGTCAGTCCGAAGATCGACCTGGATTTTGCCCGGGGACTGCGCAGTTATCTGCGCCACGATCCGGACGTGATCATGGTCGGTGAGATCCGGGACGTGGAGACGGCGGAGATGGCCATTCAGGCTTCGCTTACGGGTCACCTCGTATTCTCGACGCTGCACACCAACGATGCGGCCGGGGCCTTTACGCGGCTGACCGATATGGGGGTGGAGCCCTTTTTGGTCAGCTCCACGGTGATCTGCACGATGGCCCAGCGGCTGATCCGAAGGTTGTGTCCGGATTGCCGTCAGGCCTATCGCCCCACGCCGGAGGAGTTGGCCGAGGTGGGCTTGACCCGCGAAGAGGTGGACCAGAAGGCCGGCGGGGCGCTCTTTCGTCCCGGCGACAAGCAGGACTGCGAGACCTGCCTGGGGCTGGGTTATAAGGGCCGAATGGGGATTTACGAGATTCTGGGAGTGGGCGATCCGATCCGCCGATTGGTGATGAATCGGGCCGACACCTCGAAGATCAAGAAGGAGGCTGCTCGACAGGGAATGCGCAATCTTCGTGAGGACGGGGCGGTGAAGGTCCTCGACGGCCACACCAGCATCGAAGAGGTGCTGCGGGTGACGCAAGAGGATATGGCATGAGCCATCTGAAGAAGAGGGCAAATTATGCCGGTGTATGAATACAAAGGTCGCGACCGGGCGGGAAATAAGACCAAGGGCATCGAGACCGCCGAGAGCAAAAATGCGCTGCGAAAGCAGTTGCAGGGAAAAGGTGTATTCGTCACCGATATTTACGAGGGAAAGGGGGAGAGAAAGCGTTCGTCCAACGAGGTCGAGCTGGGCCAGATGTTCGTCTTCGTCTCGCTGGCCGACATCGCCCTGTTGACGAGGCAGTTGGCCACGTTGCTTCGGGCGGGAATCCCCCTGGTGAGCGCACTTTCGGCGCTCACCGATCAGGCGGAGAAGGAAGAACTCAAGAGAGTGCTCTCCGATATTCGCCGCCAGGTCAATGAGGGAGCCAGTCTGGCGAAGGCCCTTCGAGACCATCCGCAGCATTTTTCGGATCTCTATGTGAATATGGTCAAGGCCGGGGAGAATTCGGGAAATCTGGAAGTCGTATTGGAGCGGCTGACGGGCTTTCTGGACGCCAAGATCGAGACCCGCGGAAAGATCGTGGCCGCCATGTTCTATCCGGTGCTCATGCTGGGGATTGGATTATTCGTGATGATGCTGATCTTCGTCTTCGTCATCCCCCAGGTCACGGCGATCTTCGAAGATCAGGGAGAGGCCCTTCCCTGGATTACGCAGGGGCTCATCGCGTTGAGCTCCTTTCTTGCGGGGTGGTGGTTCTTATTGATGCCGGCGATGGTGGGAGGCTGCGTTGGCTTCTGGTACTGGAAGAAGACGCCGGCGGGAAAAGATACCTGGGATCGCTTCCTTTTGAGGGTCCCCCTGTTCGGTACGTTGGCCAGGATGATCGCCATCTCCCGTTTTGCCGGCACCTTGAGCACACTGCTCGCAAGCGGGGTGCCCCTGTTGACGGCCCTGGATATCGTGAAAAACGTATTGGGGAATACCCGGCTCGAAGAGGTGATCGAAGAGGCCCGGGTGGATATCCGCGAGGGAGAGAGCATCGCCGATCCCTTGAAACGATCGGGAGAATTTCCGCCCCTGGTCACCCATATGATCGCCACCGGAGAGCAGTCGGGCCAACTGGAAGAGATGCTCGACAATATCTCGGCCACCTATCAGCAACAGACGGATCTGAAGGTTCAGACGATGACTCAGATGCTGGGACCGATGATGATCGTCGTTCTCGGTGTGGCGGTGGGACTGATTGTATTGGCCGTGATGTGGCCTCTGCTGCAGATGAATCAAACGATTATGTGAGGACTAGAAAAGTCGATGAAATGGGTTGAATGGGATGGTGGAAGAGAGCGTCGAAGTAAGAGGAAGTCAAGGACAAGGCAAGGCCTGACACATAGTGAACGATAAATGGGCCCCTTGCATGGCGAGGGAGCCCGGCAACAGGAGGAGCGAAGATGAAGGAACAAATGGAAGTGACGATGGAAAGAGTCGAAACCGAAGTCGTGGATGCAGAGATCATCGAGGTCGATGAAAAGCTCAGCGCGCTGGCGCAGATGAAGCGCTCCGTGGGTATGACGCTGGTGGAGATCATGATCGTGATCACCATCATCGCCATGGTCTCCGGTGCGGTGGGCTATTTCGTCTTCGGTGCGCTGGATACGGCGAACGAGGGGGTGGCGGAAAATGAGATCATCCGTCTCAACGAGATGGTTCTGACCTATTATACACGCAACGGTCAGCTTCCCGGCGACCTGGCAGAGCTCGCCGAGGGCGGCACGAATCTGCTCGAGGATGTTCCCGTCGATCCCTGGGGCAACGAATTTCTCTACGAGGTCCACGGACCGCGCGACTTCACCATCTATAGCGCCGGCTCCGACGGCACGCCGGGGACCGAAGCCGATGTGCATGCCGATGATTAGTACCGAGGTCGGTGGTCAGAATAAGCCCCGGGCGCTCGAGGGTGGAAGCTCGGGGGCTGCATCCCGGGGGTTCTCGGGAGCACGACAGGGTAGCCCGGGGATGACGAGGACACGACCGAAGATGGTCGATCGCGAGGAAATGGGTTGAAGAGAGCCTGTACAATGCCGACGGGGGGAAGTGGCGCGATGCGTGGCTTTACGGCGGTGGAGCTTCTGGTGGTGATCGCCATTATGGCGATTATGGCCGGCGGCGGGGTGTACCTGATGGGGATGCTCACCCACGGTCAGCTCAAGGACGAGGCGATGCATATGGCCACGGCCCTTCGCTATACCTCGGATGTGGCGGGGCTGAATAATCGGCAATATCGGATGATGATCGATCTCGATGGTGGCGAATACTACACGGAGGTCACGGAAGACGATGTGATCTTGAAGGCGGCCCTCGACGATCTGGACTCGCGTTATGACGACGGGGGGATGCTTCCCGAGGAAGTGCGCGAGCTGGAGGAGCGAAGGGCGGGCCAGCGAAGCGAGATGTATCGCGAGGAGGAGGACGATCCCTTTGGGATCAGCAGGCGCACCGGGTTTCAGAGGCCCGAGGAGTCCCAGCTCGAGCCGCGAGAGCTGCATCAAGATATCATCATCGAGAGCGTGCGCGTGGAGAATAGAACCCGTCCCATCACCCAGGGGAGAGTGGCGATCTATTTCTTTCCAAACGGATTGCAGCAGCAGGCGAAGATCGTGCTGCGCGATACGACGTCGGAGATGAGATATACGCTGGTCACGGAGCCCTTGACGGGTCGTGTCCATGTGTACAGCGGAAAGAAGGAGATGGGCGACGATTTCGGCGGGGAGGAACACGATGGTTGAGGCCAGGCGATGGTTCAGGCGGGGGTTTACGTTGCTGGAGGTCTTGCTGGCTCTGGCGATCCTGTCGACTTCCCTTGCGGTGTTGATGGGAACGATGGCCCATACGGGGCAGCAGTCGATCTATTCGTCGAAGATGACCCAGGCCAGTTTGCTCGCCCGCAGTCAGATGGTGGAGTTGGAGTATATGCTGATGGAGGAGGGGTTCAGCGACGCCGACAGGACCTATTCGGGGACCTTTCGAGAGGAGGGGTTTCCGGACAAGCGCTGGGAGGCGACGGTGGAGCCGGTGGAGATTCCGCCGGACGCCGAAGAGCGGTTTATGGCCCAGGTCAACGAGCAGTTGTTCGGAGGGATGGACTCCGGTGGAGGCGCGCTGGGAGGCAATCCGGCGTTTAGCTCCATGCTGCCCCTGCTCCTGGCCCAGATGCCGAATTTCGTCAACCAGCTCGGAGAGCGTGTGCGTCGGGTGACGCTGACGGTGTACTTCGAATTCGCCGGTCACGAACAGGAATTGGAGGTGACGTACTACGTGGTGGACGAGCGGGAGACGGATTTCGAGATGTTCGGAATTCCCGACGACTTCATGTTCAGCGAGGAGGACTTCGATTTCGATGACGACTTCGACTTCGAAGAAGAGGAGGACCTGCGATGAGGGGCAGGGTTCCGATTTCGACAGGGAGGGGATTTACGCTGATCGAGGTGTTGCTGGCGATCGCGATCCTGGCGGCCCTGACGCTGACGGCCTGGGGGGCGATGAACCAGATGTTCATGACCGAGAGGGTGGTCGAGGAGCGTCAGGAGCGCGATCGGATGGTCCGACTTGCCATGAACCGCATGGCCATGGAGATGAGCATGGCCTATATCGCCGGACCCGAGTTCGGAGGAGAGCCCATTCCCGGGCAGGACGATCCCTTCGATCTGATGGGAGACGACGACGAGGAGTCCGATCCCTGGGCGGGTTCGGGCTTCGACGATCCGGTGCAGTTCGGGATGATCGGTGGTGATGACTATGTGCATTTTACCTCCTTTGCCCACAGGCGCATCATGGAGGGAGAGCGGGCCAGTCACCACGCTCAGATCGGGTATTTCGTCGACAACCACACCAACGACGACGGGGATGTTGTGCGAAGGCTGCGCCGGCGGTCGAGCACCGAATTCGACGATGATCTGAGCCGAGGGGGAACGGTGCACACCATGATCCCCGAGATCGAGGATATCCGCTTTCAGTACTGGGATCCGGGGGAGGCGGAGCTGGGAACGGAGCAGGAGGTGGTGGACGGGCGCTGGGTGAGCGATTGGGATACGACGCGTCGTGAATTCGCCGGGAGGCTACCGACGAGAGTAAAGATCACGTTGACCCTGCCCGCTCCGGGGCCGCGAGCTCGCCCTCAGATCTATACCACCCAGACCACTCTGGGCGTCTCCGAAATGCTGGAGTATTGATCATGCTTCGAGGATTGGGAAAATTGACGCTGGGGACGCTGCGATTGATGGATCGGCGCGTGGACACCCCGCTGGATCACCGTCCGCGGGGGGTGGCGCTGGTGATCACCTTGATCGCGCTGGTGATCATGTCCACCACGGTGGTGCATTTCGTCTATGCATCGCGGGTCAATACGGCGATGGTCATCAACGAGCGGGACAACCTGAAGAGCTATTATCTGGCCAAGAGCGGGATGAACCTCACTCGGATGCTGCTCGGTTTTCAGTACGCATTGCAGGAGGCATCGCGCGATACGGACGACGAGATGGGGGTGATGATCGGTCGTGCCATGCGGCGAAGTAATTTTCAGATCTATCAATATGTGGACCTGTTGATGGGCCCTTTTAATTCCGGGGCGGTGGAGATTCCCCTGGCGAGGGTGGATCTAAAGGATATGGGGGTGGGCGGATTCGGTGAGTTCGCGGGACGATTCGAGGTGGAGGCCCAGCCGGAAGAGGGAAGGATCAACCTCAATCGCTTTGCCCGCGACGAGATCGCGGAGTCCGATCTGGTGGAGTTTTGCTCCATGATCATCGACTCGCGCTACGATCCGCTCTTCGAGCAGCGAGATCACTATGGAGACCTCATCGATCGAGCGCGGATGACGGCCAATATCATCGACTTCATCGATCTCAACGAAGAGGCGACGATCATCGGCGACGCCTGCAATATCGAGGGCCGTGCCGGAGACGAGATGCGTCCCTATCTGTCGGACGATCAGTACGATATCGAGCCGCGAAATGCCCGGCTCACTCATGTGGAGGAGCTCTATCGGGTCCACGGGATCAACGAACCGTTCATGAATACCTTCGCAGACGCCTTTACGGTGTATGACGTGGGAAGACCGAACCTCAACGTGGCCCGCGCTCCCGTATTCTACTCCGTGTTGTGCCGCAATCTCGAATTTGCGGAAACGGAGGCTCCGGCGGGGGACAATTTTTGTTCGGCCGACCCGGAGATCTCCGATCAGGTGATGTATCTGGCGATGACGCTGGAGGGGATTCGCTATTTCTTCGACGATCCCCTGGCGGTGATGCTGGCCTATGTGGGCTCGACGCAGGCAAACCTATTGCCCTCGGCGAAGGTGGGGCAGCCCACGGCATTTTTGAGCGTCAGTCAGCTCGCCTCGTATATCGAAGATTTGATGGACGAAGAGCAAGGCCCCTATTTGATCGCGCAATTCTTGCCCCATTCGCCGACCTATCGGGAGATGGTGGCCGAGAATCCGGCAATGGCCATTGATCCCATCAACCCCCGGGTTCCGGTGTGGAGGGTGGAGTTCAACCGCTCGGGTTTGATGCGATCGGTGACGACGCGCACACCGCGGGTATTTCGTATCCGCTCCACCGGAGCGTATGGAACGTCGAATACGACCATCGAGGCCGTCGTGGATTACGACAAGACGATCCGAAGGTTGCCCCCTGAGGATCAGATGCTGGCCGATCTGGGGATTCAACTGGAGGAGTTGGAGGCCGACGCCGATGCCCTCGATGAGCAGGAGCGCGCGGAGATCGAAGAGATGAGAGGGTATCTGGAACAGGAGCGCGCCGACTATCCGCGAGGTCGGATCATGTATTGGCGAGTGGAATGAGGCCGAAGAGACCACGACAGTGACGTCGTAGACGAAGAGAAGATTATGGCAAATCGAATCGCAGGACTGGACATCGGCACCTACACCCTGAAGGTGGCGGTCGTCGAATTGCAGCGCCAGCCGCAAGTGGTGGCCTATCACGAGGTGCCCCTATACGAAGGGAGTACCGAAGGAGGGGAGCCGGGCACGGATGGAAGCGTCGTCGATGCGCCGTGGGAGCAGCCCCCTGCCGAAGGGCAGGGACCGACGGCCTGGGGAGACGAGGGGCCGCCACCGACAGAAGATCCGGTGCCCGGTGGAGGGCCTCAGGAGCAGGCGGGGGAAAAAGCCGGTGCGGCGAAGGAAGAGGAGGTGCCTCTTTCGGAGCCCGGTCTGGCCGAGGTGGAGCGGCCCTGGTCGATGGCGTTGTCGCGGCTGAAGGAAGAGGGGCTTTTCGAGGGCGTTCATCAGGTGATCACCACACTTCCGGGTACGAAGGCGGTGACTCTGCACCAGGAGGTGCCCTTCGAAAAAGAGCGCGAGATCGCCGAGATTTTGCCCCACATTCTGATGGACGAACTTCCCCTGTCGGTGGACAAAGTGGTCTACGACTTCATGGTGGTGCCGGGGAAGGAGCCCGGGCTGTGGGAGGCGTTGATTGGGATCGTGGAGCGTGAGGAGATGGGAGAGTTTCTCGGCCACTGTCGGCGGGGGGGCGTCGACCCGGCTTCGGTGGGGGTTCCGGAGTTGATGCTTCGCTATGCCGGGGACCAGGGGGTCAGTCCCGGAGTCGCCTCCTACGGGATCATCGATATCGGCCATCAATTTACGCGTCTGTTGATCATGGCGGATGGCAAGCCGGTGGTCGCTCATGCGACGCGCCGAGGAGGAGCGCAGGTTACGGAGGCGCTTTCGGAGAATTTCCAGATCTCCCTGGAGGACGCCCGGCGGCTCAAGCACGCCGAGGGGGTGGTGGGTCAGGCCGCACGGGGAGGAGACCGGCGGGTTCAGAAATTGCGCGGTACCATCGAGGAGGCCCTGCGGCCCGTGGTCCGAGATCTGCGGCGGACTTTTCAGTCGGCCTACGCAAATTACGGTGTGGCTGTAGACGCCGTCTACGTCTGCGGTGGGACGAGTCGACTGCGAGGCATCGAGGATTTTCTGGAAGGAGAGTTCGACGTGCCGGTCAGGAGCCTCGATCTGGGGACGGTGCAGTGGCAGGCCGGAATGGGCTATGGGCAGACCCCTCCGGAAGGGGTGATGGCGGTGGCGACGGCGCTGCAACGCTTCGCCGAGGAGACCAGCACCCGGGTGATTGATTTTCGCCAGGACGAATTCGTCTATCGCGGAAAGTCCAGCTATCTACGCACCCAGTTGGTTCGGTTGGGAATGATCGCCGCCGTATTGTTCGTGATGTTGGCGGGAGTGCTGGTGATACAATACCAGGACCGACAGGCGCAGAGATCGGCGATGCAGGTGGCGCTGGCCCAGGAGACCCAGGAGTTGTTCGGCGAGCCGGTGACGTCGCTTCCGGATGTCCAAGATCGACTGATGGGAGAGGTGGCTTCGCCGCGAGAATTCGTGCCCCAGATGAGCGCCTATGAGCAATTTGTTCGCGTCATGGAGCAGATCTCCGAAGAGATTCCCCTCAAACTCGACCGCATCCACGTCGATACGGATCGAAGCCTGATTCAGATCGATGGACAGACCGACGCTCCCCAGTCGGTGGATCGGTTGGCCAGGGAGGTGGAGGGGCTGGACTGCCTCAGTGACGTATCCAAGGACCAGGTCAACGTGCGAGGCGATGAGGTGCAATTTCAACTCCAAATCGCCTCTGAGTGCTCATGAGATAGAGGTCGAAGGAGCAATGGAGCTAGACCTAATACAGATCGTGACGACCACCGTCTCAGACGGTTCGTGGCGACGACACAAGAAGACGAGTAGGCCGAGATGGAAGGAGAATCAACAGGAGAAGGCCAGGGACTGGTCGCAGCTCTGAGCAATCTGTCGCAGCGTGAAAAGCTGCTGTTGGGGGCCATGGCCTCCGTGGCGGCGCTGATCGCAATGCTGGTGGTGGTGAATGTGGCGCGTCAGGCCGTAGCGGACGTCGAGGAGGAGACGCGACAATACCAGACGGCGCTGTCGGCGCTCATCGATCACGGTCCGGAATACGCGGCGGCACAGGCGGCCACGGAGCCGCAGGAGGGGGCGATGAGCCGCGTCGACATGTTCACCGACGACGTGCTCAATGATAATCAGGTGCAACTGACGAGCTATGTCGCCTCCCACGCATCGGCGGTGGGGGTATCGGTGTCGAGTTATGACGTCGATGAGACGCCCATCGGCTCTGCGGGAGGTCCGGGCACGGATGGTCCGATGATCGAGGAGAGGCGGTTGCGCATCGACATAAGAAACGCACAGATGGACAGTCTCGTGGATCTGTTGCATCGCATCGAGGAGAGCCGCGAGCCCGTGGTGATCACCCGTGTGGACATACGCTCCGTGCGCGAGGAGGGCTACGTGCGTGCCCTGGTGGTGGTGTCGACTTATCAGTACGCCGACAATGGCCAGGAGAGCTGATGCTGGATCAACTCGAAAAGTGGTGGGAGCGGACCTTTGTACGGCTGGCGGCCTATATGGCGTTTGCGGCGCTGTCCTTTCTGATATTTTTGCTGTGGACTTTTCCCGACCAGCGGGTGGCCCAGATCGCCGAACAGGAGATCGCCGCCGCCTTCGGCCACGAATACGAGGTCAGCGTAGGGTCAGTGCGCCTGTGGCGGATGTCGGGGATGAAGGCGAAGAATATTCGGCTCCAGGAGCGCAGGGTCGACGACGATGAAGATGCGATGCCGACGACGCTTTTGTTGGATGGGGTGTCGGCGCGCTTTTCCCCTATGCGAAGTGTGATGGGTCGGGCGCTGTCGGGGCGCTATAAGATCGATATCGGCGGGGACTCCATTGACGGTACGGTCAATTTTCGGGGCAATGATCTGGAGGTGTCGGCGAAGTTCGACGAGGTGGATCTTCGAAATTCGACACTTCTGGCTTCCCTGCTGGGCTTTCCGCTCTTCGGAGTGCTCGACGGGGATCTGGAGGTGATCTTCGATATGGGCCAGGGCGGTGCATTGACGGGGGGAGGAGTCGATCTACGCGGAGAACAGTTGACGCTTGGGTCGACGCAGATTCAGCACGACAGCTTTCCGCTGACCATCGATCTTCCGACGACCAGTTTCGGAGCTCTGGTCTTCCAGGCCGATATCGAGGGGACCGAGCAGGGGGCACGTATCAACTTCGAGCGCTTCGCCACCGAAGGTGGTCGAGACATTCACCTCGAGCTCTGGGGTCATCTCGAACTCGGCTCGCGAGGGACGCGACCGGAGTTGGATATGCGTCTTCAGGTCAGCGATCAATACGTCAACGAACATGATCTGTCGCCTGTTTTCAACGTCCAGCAATTCCGAGACGGGTCGTATCAGAATTGGTATGGCTTCGTGATCCGCGGCGGCCGGGGAGGAGATGTGGATTTTCACGGATCTCGTACGGCAGCCCAGGGGCCGCAGGCCGGCACGGCAGAGCCGACGCCGGCACAGCAAGAAGAGGCGCCGCCGCAGCAAGGAGCACCACCGCAGCAAGGAGCCCCAGATCGACCGGAGAGAGGAGTCGAACGACAAGAGGCAGAGGAGGGGCCGACGCCGCGACCGGAAAGACGACGTGGGGCGGAGTAAAGGGCCGACCGTCTCGGTTCAGTGGGAGACGGACAGACGGACCCTTGCGAAATTTTTCCATCACGAAGTACCGCCATGGAGCAGTCGGCGAAGCAAAATAACAAGGCACCATCTCCCATGCCCCTGGCCGCCCACAGACGAGAGGAGATTGTGGTGCGCGGGGCGCGCCAGCACAATCTGCGAGACCTGACGCTGAAGTTACCGAAGCGTCAGCTCATCGTCTTTACCGGCGTCAGTGGTTCCGGCAAGTCGTCGATGGCCTTCGACACTCTTTATGCCGAGGGGCGACGGCGCTACGTGGAGAGTTTGTCCACCTATGCCCGCCAATTTCTGGGACAGGTGGAGAAGCCGGAGTTCGATCAGATCACCGGCTTGAGCCCCACGATCTCCATCGAACAGAAGACCACGGGGAGTAATCCCAGGAGTACGGTGGGGACGATCACCGAGATACACGACCATCTGCGTGTGTTGTGGGCTCGTCTCGGTGTGCAGCACTGCCACCGGTGCGGGGCGAAGGTGCAGGCCACAAGTCGCGAGGCGATCGTGGAGCAGTTGGCGTCACTTCCGGAGGGCACACGCTTTATGCTGGTGGCTCCCCTGGTGCGAAACCGAAAAGGGGAGTACCGAGAGCTCTTCGAGGACCTTCGAAAAAAGGGGTTCGTCCGGGCGCGAATCGACGGAGAGATTCGCGAACTCGAAGAGGTAGATCTTCTGGAGCGAAATTTCCGCCATGATATCGATGTGGTGGTGGACCGCCTGGTCACTCGTCCCGGGCGAATCGGACGATTGCGCGACAGCGTCGAACAGGCGCTGGATGTGGGCGACGGCAAGTGTATGGCCCTGGTGCCGCCCGGGCAGGACGTAGAGTGGGAGGAGAAGCTCTATGACGTGGAGCGCTCCTGTGCAGCCTGCGGGGTCTCCTTTCCGGAGCTGACGCACCAGAGTTTTTCCTTTAATAGCCCTCTGGGGATGTGCCGCACCTGTGAGGGGATCGGGGTGACCTTTCAGGTGGAGCCGAGCCTCTTGGTGGTGGACTCGTCGAAGAGCGTGCGTCAGGGAGCGGTGGAGGCCATCGGGCCTGAGCCCGGCTCAACGCGGGGCAAATTCCAATGGCGCGACGAGGTGAAGTCCATCTGGGACAAATTGCTGGTCTCCGAGCAGGCCGGGAGCGTTGATCTGGACAAGCCCTTTGAGGAAATGAGCCGAGACGAGAGGGACTTCCTCTACTACGGTCCGAAGAAAAGAAAGAAGGGCTATCGGGGGTTTTCGGGGGTGGTGCCCTTTGTGGCGAAGATGCGAAAAGACGCGGCGACGAAGGGAGCGCGAAATTTCTTCGAGGAGTTCATGGGCCAGTCGCCCTGTCCGAGCTGTGAGGGGTTGAGGCTTCGTCCGGAGAGCCTGGCTGTTCACTTTCGAGACCTGTCGGTGGCTCAGTTCAACGCCATGGACGTCGTCGAAGTTCGACAGTTCATGGACGGCGTGGAGTTGGAGGGAAGCGAGGTCTTGATCGCCGAGGAGTTGGTGGCCGAGCTACGACGGCGGCTTCGGTTTTTGGTGGAGGTGGGGTTGGGATATTTGACGCTCACCAGGGCGGCGGGGAGCCTCTCCGGTGGAGAGAGCCAGCGAATTCGGCTCGCCAGTCAGCTCGGAAGCGAACTCTCGGGTGTGCTCTATGTGCTGGACGAGCCGAGCATCGGGCTGCATCAGCGAGACCACAATCGGCTGTTGTCGACGCTCGAAGAGCTTCGAGACGAGGGAAATACGGTGATCGTCGTGGAGCACGATCGAGAGACGATGGAGCGCGCCGATTTTCTGGTGGACTTCGGACCCGGGGCGGGGCGCGAAGGTGGCGAGGTCGTGGCCATGGGCGCGCCGGAGGTGGTGGCCCGGTGTGACGAGGGCGTGACCGGCGAATACCTGTCGGGGCGACAGAAGTTAAAGTGGGCCGAGGAGCGGCGCGAACCCAAAGAGGGCGTCGTCATTCGCGGGGCCCGGCACAACAACCTCAAGGACGTGGACGTACATATTCCGTCGGAGGTCTTCGTCTGCGTCACCGGTGTCTCCGGGGCGGGAAAGAGCACGTTGGTCAATGAGATTTTGTATCCCGCGATTGCTCGGCGGGTCTATTTCAAGCACCGCACCGTCGGGGATCACGACCGGCTCGACGGGTTGGAGCGCTTCGATAAGATCATCGAGATCGATCAGAGCCCCATCGGGCGAACGCCGCGAAGCAATCCCGCCACCTATACGAAGGTCTTTGACCATATTCGCCAATTCTTCGCCTCCCTTCCGCAGGCGAAGATGTACGGATTTACGAAGAGTCGGTTCTCCTTCAACGTCAAGGGCGGGCGCTGCGAGGCTTGCAAAGGGGCAGGGGCGCAGAAGGTGGAGATGAATTTTCTGGCAGACGTGTACGTGCCGTGTAACGCCTGTCTGGGACGGCGCTTCAATCCGGCGACGTTGCGGGTGCGCTATCGGGGCAAGTCCATCGCCGACGTATTGCAGATGACCGTGGCCGAAGCGGCGGATCTATTCGAGGCCCATCCGAGAACGCGCCGCTACCTGCAGACGTTGTTGGACGTGGGGTTGGAGTATATGCAGCTTGGTCAGCCGTCGCCGACGCTCTCCGGGGGAGAGGCGCAGCGGGTGAAGCTGTCCAGAGAGCTCGCCAAGATCGCCACGGGCGATACGATCTATATTTTGGACGAGCCCAGTACGGGGCTTCACTTCGAGGATATTCGAAAGCTCTTGCGGGTGGTCAATCAGCTCGTCGACGCCGGCAATACGGTGGTGATGATCGAGCATAATATCGATATCATTGCCTGCGCCGATTACGTCATCGATCTGGGACCGGAAGGGGGCGACGAAGGGGGGCATGTGGTGGCCCATGGGACGCCCGAAGAGGTGGCGAACGTGCAGGAGTCGTATACGGGGAGGTTTTTGAAGGAGCATTTCGAGGCGGTGGAGTAGGGAGGTTGGTGGGGAGGGGTTTAGTGATGCGGAGAGTGAGAGTGATTGATGAGTTGGAACAAGTAGTCCCCTTTGAGACCGATGACGGGTCGATGACGCTCCACGACCGGGAGCGCAACGTGCACTATCGGTCGTATCACGGGGCGGTGACGGAATCGCGGCACGTATTTCTGGAGGGTACGGCGCTGTTGGAGCGTCGAGGGGAGTGGCGCGTGGCGGAGCTGGGGTTCGGGGCGGCCGTCAATTTTGCGCAGACTGTGGAGGCATTTCGGGCCGACGATGGGGTGAATCGACTGGTATATCGAAGCGTGGATTGGCGGCCCGTGACGCCGGGGCATCTCGAATTTCATAACGGGGAGGGTGGGGAGTTGGCTCGTCAGGCTGTGGCCGCCGTGCACGCCGGCCAGGGACCGGTGGTGGAGGTTCAGAGCGATGATGGTGCGGTGTCGCTTGCTCTATATGCCATGCCCTGGGAGGAGGTCGATTGGAGTGGGTTTTCGGCGCACTCCTTCTACCAGGACCCCTTCTCGAAGCGGGTCAATCCCGAGGGGTGGACGGCGCAGAGCTTTGTGCGTGCGAAGGCGGCGATGGACGGTACGGGAAGGCTCGCCACCTATTCGGCGGCCACGTCGGTGAAGAGGGCAATGTTCGAGGCCGGATTGTGGGTGGCGTCGGCGCCGGGGCCGGGGCGAAAGCGGGAGATAACCGTGGCGTCGCCATCGAGGGAGGTCTTGGAGGGCGATGAGAGGTTGGAGGTGCTGGGGAGGGAGAAATATGTGGGGTAGTGGGGTGATGGGTAAGGAGGTAGGGGGTGGTGGGTACCTACTACCCATCACCCCCTACCTATCTACCTGCCGTCAAATCCCATCAATGATCGAATTCAAGGTCTCACTGGGGCGCATCTTCTCGGAGACGACCTGCAGGTCGGGGTGGTAGTAGCCTCCCATATCGACGGGTTGTTCCTGAGGGGCGATGAGCTCCTCGTTGATCTTCTCCTCGTTGGCGGCCAGCGCCTCGGCGACACCGGTGAACTTTTCTTTGAGCTCCGGGTCGGCGTCCTGGGCAGCCAGGGCCTGGGCCCAGTACATGGCCAGGTAGAAGTGGCCTCCCCGGTTGTCGATATAGCCCACCTTTCGGGCCGGCGACTTGTTGTTGAGGAGGTATTTGGTGGTCGCCTCGTCGAGGGCGTCGGACAATACCTGGGCGCGCTCTTGGTCAAAGCTATTGGCCAGGTGCTCCAGCGATGCCGTAAGGGCCATGAATTCGCCAAGAGAGTCCCAGCGAAGGTAGTTGACGGCCTGGAATTGCTGGACGTGCTTGGGGGCCGATCCGCCGGCGCCGGTCTCGAAGAGTCCGCCGCCGTTCATCAGCGGTACCACGGAGAGGACTCGAGCACTGGTGCCGACCTCGAGGATGGGGAAGAGATCCGTGAGATAGTCACGCAAGACGTTTCCGGTCACGGAGATGGTATCTTCGCCGTCCTTCATCCGATCCAGGGAGAAGCGCATGGCCTCGACGGGAGCCATGACGTGGGTCTCGATGTCGGTGAGGTCGTGCTCGGGAAGATAGGTGTTGACCTTCTCGATGAGTTCGGCGTCGTGCGCCCGATCTTCGTCGAGCCAGAATACGGCCGGTGAGCCCGTGGCCCGGGCGCGGGTGACGGCGAGCTTGACCCAGTCCTTGATGGCCGAGTCTTTGGTCTGGCACATACGCCAGATGTCGCCGGCTTCGACGTCGTGCTCGATGAGAGTCTGGCCGTCGGCGTCGACGACGCGAACTTTTCCGGCACCGTCGATCTCGAAGGTCTTGTCGTGGGAGCCGTATTCCTCGGCCTTCTTCGCCATCAACCCCACGTTGGGGATGCTCCCCATGGTGGTGGGGTCGAAGGCTCCGTGCTCTTTACAGAATTGGACGACCTCCTGGTAAATCGGAGCGTAGCTGCTGTCGGGAATCACAGCCTTCGCCGTCTGCTGCTTGCCTTCGGCGTTCCACAATTTGCCGGAGTCGCGAATCATGACCGGCATGGAGGCGTCGATGATGAAATCGCTGGGCACGTGCAGGTTGGTGATGCCCTTGTCGGAGTTGACCATCGCCACGCCGGGCCCGTTTTCGTAGATGGCCTCGATCTTTTCCTCGATGGGCTTGCGCTGGTCGTCCGGAAGGTTCTGGATGCGGCGCTCCACGTCGCCGAAGCCGTTTCGTACGTCGACGCCAAGCTCCTGGAGGGTGTCGCCGAATTCGTCGAAGAGCTCTTCGTAATAGGCCTCGACGGCATAGCCGAAGATGATGGGGTCGGAGACCTTCATCATCGTCGCCTTCATATGAAGCGAGAATAATATGCCTTGCTTTCGGGCTTCTTCGACCTGATCGCGAAGAAAGGACTCCAGCGCAGCTTTTCTCATCACGGCGGCGTCGATGACTTCGCCATCGAGCAGGGGGAAGTCCTCTTTTAGTACCGTCACCGTTCCGTCGTCGGAGATGTGCTCGATGCGGACCTGCGTGGCTGCATCCAGGGTGTGCGACTTTTCGCTGTGTCGAAAATCCCCTTCGCTCATCGTCGCCACGTGGGCGTCGGAGTCCGAGGACCACTCGCCCATGGGAGGCGGGTTCTCCCGGGCGTAGCGCTTGACGGCCTTGGGGACGCGGCGATCGGAGTTGCCCTCGCGCAGCACGGGGTTGACGGCGCTTCCCTTGACCTTGTCGTAGCGGGCCTTGATGGCCTCTTCCTCTTCGTTCTGAGGCTCTTCGGGATAGTCGGGGAGATCGTAGCCCTGGGATTGCAATTCAGCGATGGCAGCGGTCAACTGCGGAATGGAGGCGCTGATGCAGGGGAGCTTGATGATATTGGCCTCCGGCTTCGTGACCAATTCGCCGAGAAAGGCCAGATCGTCGCTGATGCGTTGTTCTTCCGTCAGATAGTCGGGAAAGTTGGCCAGGATTCGTCCGGCAAGGGAGATATCCCGGGTCTCCACGTCAATCCCCGCCGAGGAGGCGAATGCCTCCAGAATGGGCAGAAAGGACTGGGTCGCCAGCGCCGGGGCTTCGTCGACATGGGTATAAATGATTTTTGGATCAGCATTCATGAGCAATGTCCTATGTCATTGGAAAACGGAAATTCCACGACCAACAATTCAGGGCCTCTTTCTGGCGTAGATGAGTTCGAACGTCAATGGACCGCTCGGCTTCGCCTCGCGGGTAGTTGCGTTCGCTGCGCTCACTGGTAGTTACGTTCGCTGCGCTCACTGGTAGTTACGTTCGCTGGGCTCACTGGTAGTTACGTTCCGCTGCGCCTCACTGGTGGTTGCGTTCGCTGTGCTCACTGGTGGTTGCGTTCGCTGCGCTCACTTGTAGTTTGCTAACTACCAACAACGAGCGACCGAAGGGAGCGAAACAACAAGCGAGGCAAAGCCGAGCGAAACAACAAGCGAGGCAAAGCCGAGCGAAACAACAAGCGAGGCAAAGCCGAGCGAAACAACGAGCGACCGAAGGGAGCGAGGCAAAGCCGAGCAAAACAACGACCGAAGGGAGCGAACCCATGATAACTATCGTCGGCGGAGGGTTGGCCGGGCTATGCCTGGCGCTGGAATTGGTAGAGCGTGGAATGGAGGCGTCGGCGATCAGAGTCGTCGACAGGGGCGACGAGCATAGTGGGTCGGCGACGCCGGCGACGATGCTTCACGCCTTTCCGGGGCGGCGGTTGTCCTTTCGGCGCGGGCAGGACACGGCCTTCGTGCGAAGTTGGGCGAAGTTGATGGAGTGGAAGGAGGAGCTCGACGCAGGCTGGATGCGCCAGGCGCCGATGGTGCGGCCTCTTGCGGAGGACGAGCGCGGGGAGAAGCTTCGGCAGACCTGGGAGGAGAATCGGGCGGAGTATCCGGACTTGTTGGAGTCTAAGGAGATGTCGCCGGAGGAGGTGAGCGAGAAGTTTCCCGAACTCCGACCCTCGGTGCCCTGCGTGGTGTATCGGCCGGCGGCGGGGGTAATGCTGCCCAAGCTGGTGGAGTTACTGAAGGGAAAAGCAGAAACGCTGGGCGTGGAGTTCGTCGACGCCGAGGTGGTGGGAGTGGAGGTCGAAGGATTGGAATGGACGCTGCGCCTGAAGGGGGGAGCGACGATGGCGTCGGAGCGAGTGGTCCTGGCCGTGGGGCCCTGGATGGCGGACTTCTTCGACGGGCTGGATCTGCGCAGGCGAGCGGGAGAGTTGGCGCTTCTCGACCCTGGCGAGGAGCGTCTTGGAGCGCTTTTGGGAGCCCGGAAACATATCTTCGAGCGCCCCGACGGGTTGTGGGGGTTGGGGTCGACCTATTTCGACGTTTCGGAGTGGGACGACCGCGACGACGAATCTATCGCGGAGAGCCTGAAGGCGGGGGTTCGCGACGTGCTTCCGGCCATCGACGACGCCGAACTGGTGGAGCTGTGGCGCGGCGTGCGCGGGGTCTTCGGCTCGGACCATATGCCCCTCGTGGGACCCGTGCCGGCAGCAAAGGGGCTTTATAGCTTCGCCGCCTTCGGCTCGAAGGGGCTGTTGTGGATCCCCGGAGCGGCGCAGGCGATGGCGCGATTCTTGGTCAACGGGGAAGAGGGGATCAACCCCCATATGGATTCGCGGAGGATGAGCGCCGACAAGTGGGTGATGACGAAGGGGTAGTGCTATAGTGTCACGACTGATCTGATGGCGCTCGAGATGTTGATTTTGGAGACGATA
>SLPW01000560.1 GCA_007131755.1 Myxococcales bacterium
CCATAAACGCCGTCAGAAGGGTGCTGATGGCGAAGCTGGTGGTTCCGAAGACCTGCTGGAGCATGCGGGCCCAGATGACTTCGAAGACCAGGCTGCTGAAGCCGGAGAGGACGAAGAATAGAAAGACGATGCGGTGCACGGCGGATCTGCGCGAAGGTGAGGGAACCGACGAGAGTTGAAATTATGGGATGGTCGTGGTGGCGCGTCGAGAGAGGATCACCAAATCGGTGTGCGAAATGTCGGTGATCGACGGTCTCAGCGGCGCAAAGGGTGTGATCCAGCTTGATCGGTTGTAGGACTCAATGTGGTCGTTCCCGTCCTGGCCCCGGCTTCAACGTTGCCCAGATCTTCGTAGGGCCATCAAGTAGCCTTGGTGACGCCGAAATAACTTGCGAAACCCCTTCCACAACGACTTCCAGCCGGGAGGACCACTCCGCGGCCCGCCTTTTCCCCGGCCCCGGCCCTGGCCCTGTCCCCGGCCCGTCTTTTCCCACTCCAAAACTGCGAGCAAGGGCAAGGACATGGGCAAGGGCTACTTCGGGCCCGGGCCAGGGACTGGGCCAGGGCCAGGAAGCGAGCAATCATTCCGAGTTGTGGGTAACGTTGAGGCCGGGGCCCGGGCCTGGGAACAACAACCGACGGAAACCGATCACACCCCATCCCCTCCCCCCTCTTGCACCCGTCGCTCCAACAGTGATAAACCATCGGATTGTCCATGTTTTTTTGATCCCTATTGATTGCGCCGAGTTCCCTATCCGCACTTCGCCGCACTCTCCCAACCGATCGGTGAGTCGCCCCCCGGAGGATGAACGATGAAATCCGTCCTGAGCCCCGTCCAACGATATGCGCTGCTCATCACTGCCATCATCGTTGTCAGCGTCCTCGTCGCCGTCACCACCGACGACCTGGGTGTCATCGACGATCGCTTCGGCGTCGTCGTCGACCTGATGGGAAGCGTCCTCATGGGCGAAATCCCCTTCGTCGACGTCCCGCTGGTGGTGATGGTCCTGGCCTGTGGAGCGGTCTACTTCACCTTTCGATTCGACTTCATCAACCTGCGGGGCATCAAACACGCCATTGAGGTCATCCGCGGCAAATACGACGACAAAGACGATCCCGGTGAGGTCAGCCATTTTCAGGCTCTGAGCACCGCTCTGTCTGCCACGGTCGGTCTCGGCAATATCGCCGGCGTCGCCATCGCCGTCGCCCTCGGAGGTCCGGGGGCGGTGTTCTGGATGATGCTCGCCGCCGTCTTCGGCATGGCCTCCAAATTTGCGGAATGCACGCTGGGCCAGATGTATCGAAAGGTCGACGAGAACGGCGTCGTCCAGGGTGGACCCATGGTCTATCTGCGCGACGGGCTCGCCGAACTCGGAAAACCCACCCTGGGCAAATTCCTCGCCGTCCTCTTCGCCATCCTCTGTATCGGTGCCTCCTTCGGTGGCGGCAATATGTTCCAGGCAAACCAGAGCTTTCAGGCCATGACGGAGCTCGTCCCCTGGCTGGAAGGCGAACGCGCCACGGGCAGCGCCACCATTCATCACGATGAGCCCATTGCCTTTGAAGACGGCGCTCACCTGATGCGCCTTCAGGCGCCTGCTCCCGGCGAAGATGAGGCAAAACTCACCTACCACCCTATTCCCACAGACCTCGTCGACGGCATCGGCGTCGTCAATTTCCAGCCCGACCACTGGACACAGCTCGACGACGGCCGCTGGTCACTGACCTTCGACGTCGCCGCCGCACAAACCGGTGAGATCTTCGATCTCGATCCCCAGGCCCTTACGAGCGTTGAATTCGGCGAAGTGGACCGTCGCGACGTCGACTGGAGCACTCCCGAGGGGATGACCGTCTCCAATGACGACGCCATCGATGGCGGCGCAAACCACCGCGGATGGCTCTTCGGTCTCGTCATGGTCTTCTTCGTTGGCCTCGTCATCGTCGGCGGCATCAAGCGCATCGGCAAAGTGGCCGCCAGGATCGTCCCCGCCATGTGTCTGCTCTATGTCATGGCCGCCCTCTTTATTCTCATCACCCACTACGACCAGGTCCCGGCGGCGGCCATCACCATCGTCACCGAGGCCTTCAGCCCCGAGGCCGGCGTCGGTGGCCTCGTCGGCGTCATCGTCATCGGCATCCAGCGCGCCGTCTTCTCCAGTGAGGCCGGCATCGGTTCCGCCGCCATCGCTCACTCCGCCGCCAAGACCAAAGAGCCGGTGCGCGAGGGCTTCGTCGCCCTCCTCGAGCCGGCCATCGACACCATCATCGTCTGCTTCATGACCGGTGCCGTCATCGTCATCACCGGCGTCTACGCCGATCCCCTCACGGCCGGACTCGACGACATCGCCCTTACCCAGGCCGCCTTCGGAACCGTCATCTGGTGGTTCCCCTATCTCCTGGCCATCGCCGTCGTCCTCTTCGCCTTCAGCACCATGATCTCCTGGTCCTATTATGGCGAACGATGTTGGTCCTTTCTCTTCGGCGCAAAAGAGTCGATGACCTTCCGCATCATCTTTCTGTTCTTCATCCTCCTCGGCGCTGTCTCGACCCTGGACAACGTCCTGAGCTTCGCCGACATGATGCTCCTGTCCATGGCCTTCCCCAATATCATCGGCGCCGTCATGCTCGCCCCCAAGATCAAGACCGCCCTCGAGTCCTATTGGGAGCGCCTCAAGGCCGGTGACTTCGACTGACCCCAGGCTGTGATCCACCTTGTTCGGTTGTAGAACTCGGTGTGGTCGAGCCCGCCCGGGCCCCGGCCCGATGTTACTTCGCGTCGGTGAATGAGGTTTGGAACAAAATTATCCCCCGTAGGGAGGAACAAGAGCCGGAAAAGACAACAGCCAAGGGCGGGCCTGGGAGAGGGCCGGGGCCCGGGCCAGGGAACGACTACGAACGGAAACCGATCACCCCTGACCCCAACGCCCATTGCAATCTCTCGGCGATCCCCCCATACTTTCTTCTTCCCGAGGATCAGACCCACCGCCGCCGCCAAACACCCTGGCGCGGCGTCGGAATTTTGCGACCCCCTCGGACGTTTATTTTGTCGCTTGAAATCATCGTCGCCCTCCACCTCGCCATGGCGAGGACGGGGGCGTTGTTTTGTGTTTGCGGCCACTCCCTATCCCATTGGTGGCCGATTCCATTTCAACCCATCGGGAGCATCATGCAGAACATCCCCATGACCAAAGTAGGTCACCGCCGCCTCAAAGACGAACTGCACCGACTCAAGACTGTGGAACGCCCCAAAGTTGTCTCAGCTATCGAGGAGGCACGGGCTCACGGCGACCTCAGTGAAAACGCCGAATACGATGCCGCCAAAGACCAGCAGGGCTTCGTCGAGGGACGTATCCGCGAAATCCAGGGCAAACTCGCCCAGGCCGAGGTCATCGATCCCACCACCCTCAGCGGCGATCGGGTCATGTTCGGCGCCACCGTCACCATCTACGACTTCGACAACGACGAAGAGGCCACCTACCAGATCGTCGGCGACGACGAATCGGATCTGAAGGAAAATAAGATCTCCTACTCCAGCCCCATCGGACGAGCTCTCATCGGAAAATCCGTCGGAGAGGAGACCACCATCAAGGCTCCAAAAGGTGACCGCATCATCGAGATCATGGACGTGGAGTTCAAATAACTCACTGTGCCGAGGCTTCCTCGTCGGACTCCTCGTCGCTACTTTCACGCGGCGAGGACACCTCTTCGGGGAACTCCCAATCGCCGGCCTCGAGCACCAACTCCGGCAGCTCGCTGACGTGCTCGGCGAAATGAAACTCCAGCTCTTCTTTGATCTCGTCGGAGACGTCGACCATATCCTTCTCGTTTCGCGCCGGAAGGATCACGCGCTCGAGCCCCGATCGATGGGCTGCCAGCACCTTCTCCTTGATCCCTCCCACGGGAAGGATATTGCCCCGAAGAGTGATCTCACCGCTCATGGCCACGTCGGAGCGCACCTTGATATCCGTGAGCAAGCTCAACAACGAGATATACATCGTAATCCCCGCCGACGGACCGTCTTTGGGGATCGCTCCCGCCGGCACGTGGATGTGGATATCGTGCTTGCGCATGAAATTCTCTTCGATTCCGAACTCCTCGGCTCGACTTCGAATATAGCTCAACGCCGCGCGCACCGACTCTTTCATCACATCGCCCAATTGACCGGTGAGCACCAGCTCGCCCTTTCCGGGCATCATCGTGGACTCGATGAACAGGATATCACCTCCCGCAGCCGTCCAGGCCAGACCGGTGGCGACGCCGGGGTAATTCGTGCGCTGTGCCACCTCGTACTGGAATTTCTCGGGTCCCAGAAAGTCGGAGACCTTGTCCCCGTCGACGGTGATGCTGACGTCTTCGACGTCCTCGCCGGCCTCCTGTTTCTCCTGCACTTCCGCCACCTGCACCGCCACGCCCCGCGCGATCTCGGCGATGCGCCGTTCCAGATTTCGCACCCCCGCCTCTCTGGTATAATTTCGCACCAGCTTGTCCAGGGCCTCATCCTCGAGCTCCAGGTTCTCCTCGGTCAACCCGTGAGACTCCAGCGACTTCGGAATCAGGTACTGGCGCGCAATATGGCGCTTGTCCTGCGCCGTATAGCCCGGGATCTCGATGACATCCATCCGATCTCTGAGCGGCGGAGAGATGGGGTCGAGCATATTGGCTGTGGCGATGAACAACACATTCGACAAGTCGACGGGGATCTCCAGATAGTGATCCGAAAACTCGCTATTCTGCTCCGGATCGAGCACCTCCAGAAGGGCCGCCGACGGATCGCCGCGAAAATCACGACCGATCTTGTCGATCTCGTCGAGCATAAAGACCGGATTATTGGTCTCCGCCTTTCGCAGTCCCTGCACGATTCTTCCGGGCAGCGCTCCCACGTAGGTGCGGCGGTGGCCGCGAATCTCCGACTCGTCGGTGATTCCCCCGAGGCTGATGCGCACGAATTTTCGTCCCAGCGCACGCGCCACGCTTCGTCCCAGGCTCGTCTTTCCCACCCCCGGTGGTCCCACCAGGCACAAAATGGGACCCTTCATGTCATTCTTCAACTTTCGAACCGCCAGATATTCCACGATCCGTTTCTTGACCTTGTCCAGATCGTAGTGGTCCTCATCGAGAATCTTTCGCGCCTCCTGGATATCGAGCTTATCCTTCGTCTGCTCTCGCCAGGGGATATCCAGCAGGGTCTCCACATAGGTGCGGGTAACCCCGTACTCACTGGAGGCCGGCTGCATCATTCGCAATCGGTTTAGCTGCTTGCGGCATGTCTCCTCCACCTCTTCGGGCAGATCCCTGTCCTCCACCTTCTGGGCGATATCCTCGAGATCACCGCCCTCCCCGTCCATCTCTCCCAACTGCTCTTTGATGGCCTTGAGCTGCTGGCGCAGGTAGTACTCGCGTTGATTCTTGTCGATCTCCTCTTTGATCTGGCTCTGAATCTTGTCGCTGACGCGAAGCACCTCCAACTGGCGCGCAAGCAGAGTCACCACCGTCGTCAGGCGATCCTTTAGCTCCACCGTCTCCAGGATCTCTTGCTTCTCCTCGGTGGCAATATCCATATTGGCCGCCACGAAGTCGCATAACTGGCCGGGGTCATTGACCCCCTCCACCATCTGAGATGCCTCTTTGGGCATCTCAGGGATGAATTTGACCACCTGCTTGGCCGTGCTCTTCAGGTTCATGAACAGGGCCTCGATCTCCACCTGTTCTTCTCCCACCGGCTCCGGCGGCGGATCGATGATCTCGAATTCCCCTTTGAAATAGGGCTCTTCCTGGATCATCTCTTCGAGGCGAATTCGCTTTTGCCCCTGGATGATGACGCTATAGTTGTCCTCGGCGATCTTTACGACCTTGAGGATCCTGGCCACCGTACCGATGGGATATAGGTCCTCCGTGCTCGGATCGTCGGTCTCCGCCTCCTTTTGCGTCAACACCGCGATCGGAGTTTCTTCTTGGACCGCCTCCTCGATCAACTTCACGCTCTTCGGCCTCCCCACCGCAAGTGGGACCACCACCTGGGGAAAGAGTACGGTGTTGCGAAGAGGGAGAAGGGCCAATTCCTGCGTTTTTTCCATGGACTCTTCCGTTATTGCTTCTTCGTCTTGTTGAGCCATCTCTCATCACCAAAAAAACGAGCCCACGACAACCTGGCGTCGAAACCCCACGGCGCCGTTGACTGATCGCTCCTTGTGTCTTGAATCACATACGCACCACGTTGTGGCCCGAAGCCGCCGCGACGTCAACCTTCCTTCCGACGCTGCGCCGACGCTGGCAAGCCTACACACGCCCTCCGATGGGGCAACCCGCCATTGTATAGCGGAATTTGTTCCCCCGGCGCCGGTCTGCCATTATCCGACTGCTAACCCCGGACTTCTGACCTTTCTTCTATGACAGATCGCGACGACCACAACGACCTTCCGGCTCCCATCGGACTTCCCCGCCGCGCCGTGGGTCGCCTGCGCAAGATCGCCCGCGGCGGACGCCGCCGTCTCACCGACGCTCTGCGATCACGCGCAGATGACGTCGAGGAGCTGCTTCGCCAGCAGCTTCTGGATTTTCTCGCCACGCCGGAGAACGTCCAGACCCTCCAGCGCTCCCTGGCCACCATCGGCGGCTGGGCCATGAGCCGCGGCTTTCGCTCCGATCCAAACGCGGAGCTCCTCTTTCATTTCGTCGACTGGCTCGAGGAGCGTCATGGTCGCCCCACCATCGCCGGCATCCTCTTTAGCTCCGAGCTGGTCCGCGATCCCGCCTTATTGGAGGCCATCGCCCACCTCGCCACGGCCCTCGGCCCGGGCGCATTTCACTCCGAAGGTCCCGGCTGGGACCTGGATCGCGTCGAGCGCTTCAAAGAACGCGCCGGCACACGGCTTCTCGACTTCCTCACCCGGCTCGCCAGCCTCGAGACCGACGCCCCTCCTCCCGAGGGAGCCGTCGAGGATCGAATCCACTACTTCGAGTCGGCCCCTATCCCGGAGCGCTTTGAGCGCCTGGCCCGAATGACCCGTGGTGAAGATCTTCTCGAAAAGCACAACCCCTCTCGACGCCAGAGACTCCTCGAACGAGTCGCCCACCGCTTGCGCCCCGACAGAGACGACGATTCTACCACCGCCCTGGCCAGGTTTATCCCCGGCGTGGGTGACGAGACGCTGCACTTTCTCGTCTTCAGCACCACCTTCTTCCTCCAGAGCTACCTGCTCCGAGGCATCGTCGACGCCCTCCCCGACCTCGCCGAAGACCTCACCG